>NZ_JAIJHU010000063.1:0-14937 GCF_022723415.1 Barnesiella sp.
TTATATTCATGAATATAAAACGGTAAAAGAGGGTAAGCGAATTGCAGTAAAAAAATGGTTCGATGAGAAAAAAGACTATAATTTATTGGCATGTAGTTGGGAAGATATATTTTATTTTCCCAACTTGCTGCTCGAAGAAGGGTATGAATTTAGAGAGTTGCCTTGTGAGAATTTTACGTATGAATTATTAAAAGGCGATAGGCGAGTGACATTATACACCCGAGAAATTCCGAAAGGCGATATACAAGGAATGGTTCAGGCGATTGACGAAGTTAATGAATATTCCAAAGGCGAAGACCTTTATATTGTATCGGCTCTTGAAAATCAAGACTATTTGTTTAATAAACTATCTGTTAGCGGAAAAGTTCGTAAGCAAATGGATAGACTCTATAAAGTAAATTAGATAGTTTCTCAATATTTTTTTCGAGGATATATCGAATAATTCTGCGTTTGTATAAAATGTGATTATGGAAGCTATCTGTAATGCTAAATAAATTTGTTTTTGCTCTCATTTGTATTACCTTTGACGAGAGTTAAGATTCGTTGAAACTCAACAGACCTGTTCTGTATTTGCTCTGTATTATATTTGTGTGAAATACGAAAGCAGACGGAGTGTCTGTATGATACCGAAAAAATCGTTTATACGTAAAAAATATGAGTGTGATAATTTCTCCATCGTTGTTGTCGGCAGATTTTGGAAATCTGAACAGTGAGATAGATATGATAAATGCTAGTGCCGCCGATTGGTTGCATATCGATGTGATGGACGGTGTGTTTGTCCCGAATATTTCTTTCGGGTTTCCGGTGTTGGAATTTGTGAATCGGCGATGTGCAAAACCTCTTGATGTGCATTTGATGATCGTCGAGCCTCAAAAGTTTATACCAGAAGTCAAGCGTGTGGGCGGAGCTATCATGACGGTTCATTATGAGGCATGTACACATCTTCATCGGGTTGTTCAGCAGATACATGCAGCAGGTATGCAAGCCGGAGTTTCATTGAATCCTCATACACCGGTGTCCTTGTTGGAAGATATTATCGAAGATGTCGATTTGGTTTTGCTGATGTCGGTAAACCCCGGCTTCGGCGGGCAGAAGTTCATTCCTCGCATATTGGATAAGGTGAGGGATTTGAAAGAGATGATTGCTCGTAGAAATTCGCATGCGGTTATAGAGATAGATGGCGGGGTAAATTTGGATACCGGTCGGCAATTAGTTGAGGCAGGGGCCGATGCATTGGTTGCCGGTAGTTTTGTTTTCCACTCGGATAATCCTATCGATACGATTGCTCGATTGAAGCAGTTGTAAAAGGAAATATATGGGATAGCCCCTATCGCATATTCGTGTGCAGAGGAGGAGGGTGGAACATTTTTTATTTCGTTACAATCCGACGAGTTTTCTATACGATAATATAAAATATTCTAAATTTCTCCCCTGTATTTTGCAACGTAAAATATAGGGGAGAGACCGAAGAAACGATAGTTTCTGAGGAGAGGGGTTAGATGTATAAAACCACAATCCCCTCTGATTTTCTACTGAGCCGTTTTTTCAGCTCCGGGAGGTTTAATCTGTTATCAGATTATTGCATATAACCTTTGACCGTCATCGGGTCGTTACCTACTAAAACTTCAACCGTTGTTTTTTCACCTCGGCTGTTCTCGTAGGCGAATGTATAAGTATGGCCTTTTTCCAATAAGAAACTCAGAGCATCGTTCATATCTTGCAAAGGACCGGCTGTGCGGCCTCCACCCACTTGTACGCCATTGCAAAATACATCGATGCTAGCTTCTACTCGATCACCGGAATCGGAGCTATGCCGTTTATCTCGAAACATCATGAAAGTCACGTTCGTATGGGTCCCTTGTTTCGTAAGGATTTGGGTCGATTCGGTGTATATATCTCGATAACGTTGCGATACATCGATACCATGAACACTGCGTGCATCTTCATTCCACGCCATGGAAAACCAGTCTCCCGTAGGTCGGAACGATACAGCATAAATTCCGTGTGTATGGTCTCCCGATACTGATTTCCCGGCATCAGCCATAAACCAAGCCTTGTCGAGTGCAGGAGGTTGATAATATTCTGTGGAGAACCATGTCCCATCTATCCAAACTTCTGTCCAACTGTGGTTACCTCGATTGTCGTGCCAAGCGGCAGTCCCTGCAAAACGTGCCGGAATACCTACGGAGCGAAATGCGTCGACCAAAAGAATGGATAACCCGGTACAGGAAGCCATGCCTTGCCTTATTGATTCAGCAGGACTTTGGTTGGTCTTTTCCCGAAGCGTGTTGTATTCCACTCCGACCACTTCGGGGATAATTCGGTTTATTGTGTCGATGGCCGCTCGTATGTCTGTGCATTTGGCTACACGAGGAGCGAAACGATTATAAAAATCTTGTCTCCACGAGTCCCGAGTTTCGTCTACCACGGCATAGGGTAAAACTTCGTTGAGGAAGATAGAGTCGGGTAGTGCTTTTGTCCATGAAAATTCAGACCGAACCCGACAGGCATATGCCACGTTCTCTTTTAAAAGATCGAGATTCATCGTGTCGCGGTCTCCCTGTGGCATCCAAACTATCAGGTAAGCCATCGCTTCTTGTTCGTCGTGTGGCGTTTTGTGTAATAGTAATCTTAGGCTATCTGCACGAGACGACTGGTTTAAAACGGTTTCGAGTTGTCGTTTATAATCGGTTGAGATACCAGAGGTACAGGCAGAGAGTGAGCAAATCAACCCGGCAAGCAGTAGAAAAAATGGAGCTTCTTTTCTCATGTGAGAGTCGTTTTTAGATTAGTTGGTTCAGAATATTACGAATCATGGTTGGGTCGATTCCGATTGATGCATATTCGGGAATCCCCTGTACTCCGCCCATTGAGATCGACGGATTTTTATAGGTCATACGGCTTTCTGTTAAATTCCGAGCACTGAAATGTATGGCATCCACTCCGGTGTCGGCAAGCAGTTTGACGTTCGATGCATTCACTCCGCTTCCTGCCATTACGGCTATTCGTCCTGCGGAGGCTTTGACTAACGAATGAATGTTCTCGATTCCTTCCGGTGCTGTGTTACGTCCTCCCGAAGTGAGTACCCGACAGCAACCGACTCTCACGAGGGCTTCGAGGGCTTCGTTGGTATCGCAGGTCATGTCGAAAGCCCGGTGGAATGTAAATTCCATTTCTTTGGCTGCGGCGACCAATTCTGCTGTGCGGATTTCGTCTACTCGTCCGTCGGAAGTGAGTATTCCCGCTACCACGCAATCTGCTCCGCAGTCATGGGCAAAACTAATTTCTTCGAGCATTTGGTGAAATTCTTTGTCGGAGTAGAGGAAGTCTCCGCTACGGGGACGAATCATTACACTCAGTTTTAAATGAGGAATTCGACGAGCCATGCGAATGAATGCGGCCGATGGGGTAGTGCCTCCCTCATAAGGAGATGCACACAGTTCTACACGGGTGATACCCATATCGGCGGCTATTTGGCAGGCTTCGAGTGTGAAAGTGCAAAGTTCGGTTTCTATCATGATTACCGTTTCTCTAAATTGTGTATCGAATTTTCATTTTCAAAGGATTTTACAAAGATAGTGAAAGGTGGGTGTAGAGACAAACGGAAATATTGTATCCGATTTGGCTATGCCTAACCGAATCCTATCTTCGTAGTTGCAAAGATAGATATTTATTGATGGGATGCAAGAGGGAAAAGTGGGTCATTGGTTCTGTGTAGTCATATCCTATGTATTGTATCATTCAATAAATACGAACAGCTATGCGATTATCGCATAGCTGTTCGTATTTTTACAAGTGGAAATATGCTTATTTCGACTTTTTCATTCCTTTATAAATGAGAAATCCTACGATAAATACACAAATAGCGATGAGTATGTAGAGTATTTCGTGGCTATACATCTGTACTTTCGAGACAAGTTCGTCTTCGGGGATAACAGCATGGAATCCATATCCTATGGCGGCCAATACGATATTCCAACACATGGCGCCAAGAGTCGTGAAAAGAATAAATTTGGAGAATTTCATACGAGCCAATCCTGCCGGTATGGAAATAAGTTGACGTACGGCCGGTATCAGTCTTCCGATGAGAGTGGATATACTACCATGCTTGTCGAAATAGCGTTCAGCTGTTTCGACTTTTTTCTGGTCGAGCAGACAGATATGTCCGATGCGGCTGTTGGCGAATTTATAAACGAGCGGACGTCCAATCCAACGGGCTAAATAGTAATTAATGATTGCACCGAGGTCTGCTCCGAGAGTCCCGAAGATAACCACCAAATACATGTTTAATTCTCCGTAAGCGGCTTTATATGCAGCCGGTATAATGACGATTTCGGAAGGGAAGGGAATAAAGGAACTTTCTATCATCATGAGGAATGTGATAGTCCAGTAGTTTAAATTATCGAGACACCACTGAATGAAAGATAATGATTCCATAAAAAAGGATTATAAAATTTGCACTTTTATGGCTGCAAAGGTAATATATTCGTGTTACAAATTTGAATTTTTGTGAAAATGTAATCGTATTTTAATATGGCTATTGCTCGAAGTTTTGGAAAATGGTACGGTATATTTCCGCTTTTTCGGTTAGAGGCTTGGGATAAGCGCGGGAGGTGGAGGGCATACGATAAAGCCGGAGGTGGCGATTATGGTAAAGAAAATCGACGAACCCTCCGATCGCCGGAGCCGATGAACCTGTGATAGAAAGTAATGTGTCGGTTGCCTTTTGTCCTGTGGTCACCAGAGTATGACAGAGAGGAATTTGATCGAGCATTCCGGCCAGATTTAATGGCTCGACGACTTCGAGGGTTAAGTCCGAGGCATTTCCGTTTAGGCGATTGGCAACGGCTACTGTATCGCTTACAGCAATGGCTTTTTCCCGTAGAAATTGTTCGATGTTGTCTTTACGGAATTTTTTCTTTTCTATATCTACAAAATGATCTTTGTCATCGAAGAAGATAAGCCCAAAAATTCTCCACATATCGTTGGTGTAATTGGGATAGAAAAAATCCATCGACCAGCGCTTGCGGGGAGGCGGAAAACTTCCTAGCAATAGGAGCCGGGCATTGGGTGGAAGAAATGGGGCGAGGGGGTGTATCTCTGGTTGAAGTGGATTCATCTTTTTATCGTAAATAGTTAAAAGGAGAGGTCGCTTGGTTCGTCGTTGATTTTCCAGAAAATGTTCTCGGCGGCATCATATCGATATTGTCCTTCTCGTAATGTTTCTGTTTGGAAATCTTCTTTCTCGAAAACGTCTTCTCCCTCGTCGAGTATATAAAATTCGTCGTTCGTATCCGTTGCTTGTATGGTCGCTATGTACCCCTCTGGGATTTCGAAGATTTCATTTTCTTCTACTTCTATCATTTCTCCGTCATAACCTTGTTGGAATAGAATGTCGTAGGCATCGAAATCGTCGTTCTCATCGTAGCCCATTTCGTCCCTGATCGTATCGAATTCGGGGGTTAAGAATAAAGTAATTGTTTCCATAATTATGGGGATTTATTCAAGATACAAAGGTACTTATTTTTGCGATTGTTTCAACAATTCATGTACCTCGTTGTTTTAATTATCGATGAAACGTTTAAATCCCAAGAAAGTATGAAAAAATTATTTGTTTCTTGTTCCTGTTTTTTGGTGACGGCATTATTATCGGTACAGGCTGATAATAAAATGGATAAACAGACCGATGTCGTTGTAGAAGAGTGTGTTTGTCAAGGCCCTTCACAGTCGCCGGCTCGAGTAATTCTTTTGTGGGGGGAAACCCCACCGAATGACGAATTGATGGCGATGTTTTACGACACTCGGTTATTGCATTTCCAAGACCCGCGAGCCCCTCGTTTTTTGCTGATAGATCGTAAAGGGCGTGCGGCATTGGGTATAGGTGGTTATGTAAAGGCTACTGCTTCCTATGATTTTGACGGGGCTCTGCCTAACCGGGATTTTGTGACATACGATATCCCTGTTCCCCGTAATCCGGCGGAACGTAATCAGTATCAAATGGATGCTTCTACCACACGTCTGTTTTTGAAATTAGTCGGGGCCAATTCTGTATTAGGAAAATATACCGTTTATGTAGAAAGTGATTTTCGGGGAGGACAGGATTACGGTTTTCGTCTCAGACAGGCTTATGTGAATGCCCGCGGCTTTTTAGTCGGACAGACTTGGAGTACCTTTGTGGATCCCGCAGCAGCTCCTCCTACAATCGATTATGAAGGTCCAAATGGTATGACTAGTGTGCGTAATGTTATGTTGCGTTATACTCTTGATTTAAGTAAACATTGGCAGGTGGCACTGGCGGCCGAAGCACCTTCGGTGACTTATACGCTAAGTGATGGTAACAATATGGCTATTCGTCAGCGTATGCCCGATATTCCGTTTTATGTCCAGTATGGTTGGAACGAAGGGAACAATCATATACGAGTTTCTGGTCTTATACGAGGTTTGTCCTATCGGGATTTGATGGCCTCTCGAAATAAATCTGTTTTGGGTTGGGCCGTGCAACTTTCGGGATTAGCTAATATTACACCGAAGGTAATGCTGTATTATCAAGGGGTTTATGGACGAGGATACGATAGATACTTGAACGGTTTGAACGGGAAGGGTTTCGATTTGATTCCAGATCCCAATAATCAAGGGAAACTTTATGCACCAGAAACATTAGGCTATGTGGCTGGCATACGGTATTCATTCTCTCAAAAATTCTTTATTTCGGCATCTTATAGTCAAAGTAGATTATACAGCAAAACCGGGTCGCTCTCGGAAAATTCCTATCGATATGCTCAATATATTGTCGGGAACGCTTTTTATAATTTAACTCCCGATTGTAGTATTGGACTTGAATATCTTTATGGTCGTCGTTCCAATATGAATAGGGAAGATGGTCAGGCCAATCGAATCAATGCAATGATTCAATATAATTTCTGAAAAAGGGGAATTATTGTTGAGCCCGTTCTCTTTGTTTAGCGATAGTGAAGAGGGAACGGGCTTTGTTGTGCAATGTCATGAATCGCGTTTGAATCGTGGTTTTTCTGATAAAAATATTGTTCGCCATGTAAAAAGTGTTATTTTTGCATGGCGATTATATAATTGGGCCATTATTTAGAAACAGAGCACATAATGAGATATTTGTATTTGACGTTTTTTATGATACTTCTTTGGGGGATAACGTCTTGTTCTTCTTCGAAGAATGTTCCCTATATGGTTGATATTGAAGATATACCTGCCGAAGTATTGAATGCTGCGACGGTTCAGTCTTCTCCTGTTTTAGCTCCGGGGGATATTATAGATATATCGGTAGTGGCTAAGAATCAAGAGGTTGTTATCCCGTTTAACAAGAGGTTGATGCAAGGAGAAGCTTATCTGCGAGGAAATGCATCGAAAGCCGTTGAATATTATTTGATTGATCAGGCGGGTAATATCGATTTCCCGGTGATTGGGCGTATTCACGTAGCGGGAAAAAGTAAGATGGAGGTAGAACATTTGATTCAAGAACTCCTTTATCCCGAATATCTGAATGAACTACCCCAAGTGACTGTGTGGATACAAAACTTTTCTATATCGGTATTAGGAGATGTGAATAGACCGGGATTGTTTACCATAGAAAACGAACGAGTGAGTATATTGGATGCGATCGCTTTGGCCGGAGATTTGGCTATAACAGGTCGCCGGGATAATGTGCTGTTGGTGAGGGTAAACTCAGATGGAACTAAGAGTATAGCGAGAATAAATTTGAATGATAAGAATTTGATATCTTCGCCTTATTTTTATTTACAGCAGAATGATGTATTGTATGTTCAACCAAACAAATCCAAAGCCAATTCTGCTGTTGTCGTACCTCCTACGACTTCATTGATTTTTAGTGCGACTTCAATTTTATTGACTATCGCTAACCTTATTATTACAGCTTGGAGTATTTCGAAATAAAAGTTTTATGGAAGATAAGCAGAATACATCTGTGAAAAATGCATCGGAAGAGGCATTTGATGTTACGGGCTTCTTTTTGGAATGTATTTCATATTGGAAATGGTTTGTGGCCAGCGTGGTCGTACTTGCTGTGGCGGTAATGTTTTATTGTTTTAGGCAGACTCCGGTTTATGAAGTCACATCTGCAGTATATATTCAAGACAATAAAGGAGATAACAGCAATATATTATTGGAAAGTCTAGGACTATCTTCCTATAAGAAAAATATAGATAATGAAATAGAAGTCTTACGTTCGAAAAATCAGATTACAGATGTCGTCGAAGCTCTTAATTTGTACACGTCTTATTCTTGGAATTCTTTTTTGAGAAATGTTCCATTGTATGAAGAGACTCCGATAGAAGCAGTTCTTGATTCGATTGATGTGCGTTCGTTAAAGGCTTCTTTGAATATTAGAATAAAACCGCAAAACGGAGTATTCCATTTGGAGGTGAAGACTCGAAATGTGAGGGGCGATGAGGTAGAAATTTGTAACACTACGGTCGAAACTTTTCCATATTCCATACCTTTTCACAAGGGATTTATCCGACTAAGATATACTGGCGATACGATTCCTACCGTGGATAAAACGTTGAATATATCTTTATCGAATCCGAGAAGCGTGAGTAAGTCTATTGCCGGAAATTTGACAGTGGCTTTTGCTTCGAAAGATGCAACGATTTTGAAGGTCGTATACCGAACTCCGGTAATAAAAGCGGGTGAGGATTTTATAAAAACACTGGTCGATTTTTATAATATCGATGCGGCCAAGCAAAAAAATCAAGGGACTGAAAAAACGCAACAGTTTATTGATGCTCGTTTGGATTCTATTTCAAAAGATTTATCGGTTGTAGAGGCGCGAGTAGAAGAATATCGCCGTCATAATAATTTGATTGATATTTCGTCTGAGGCGAAATTATATTTGGAGCAAACCGGATTTACCGATGAGAAGTTGGCTGAGTTGGAGTTGCAGAAAAGTCTTGTCGATTATGTAGAGAAATTTTTATCGATACCTCAAAATGAATATATGCCCATTCCTGCGTTGGGAATTGACGATAAAGATTTAGCTAAATTAATAGGAGAATATAATAAAAGTCTGCAACAACGAGAAAGATTATTGCATTCATCATCGGAATCCAATCCTGTTATCGTTGAGTTGACGAGAGATATACAGACTCAAAGGTCATTGGTACTGAAAGGTGTCGAAAGCATTCGTAAAGGAGTAGAAATTAAAAAGAGAGATTTATCCCGTCAGGATAAGATTATCGAAGACAAGATTAAGAACGTACCTCAATACGAGCGGGAATTATCCGATATTATGCGTCAGCAAAGGATAAAGGATAATCTGTATGTATTCTTGTTGGAAAAAAGAGAAGAGAATGCATTGGCCAAAAGTATGACCGTACCGGTAGCACGCATTATCGACGATCCGGATTCTACGGGAGAACCAGTTTCTCCTAAGAAAATATTGCTGCTTTGTGCTGCTGTTTTATTGGGCGTTTTGTTGCCGGCATTTGTGATTTACCTCAGAATGTTGTTATTCCCTGTGTTGAAAGATAAGAAAATGCTAGAACGTCTTACTTCCATACCTGTTTTGGCTGAGATATCTAAGAAGCCGGGAAATAAATTTTTTGTGGTTGAGAAAAAGAGTGTGGAGCCCATTGCCGAACTATTCCGATTGTTGAGGAATAATTTACAGTTTGTCCTTACTGGTCCAGAGAAAAAGGTGATAGCGGTAACATCGTCGGTAATGCATGAAGGAAAGACATTCGTTTCTTGCAATATGGCTTTGAGTTTTGCCCTAACGGGAAAACGGGTGCTTCTGATAGGTGTGGATATACGACGTCCTCGTTTGGCTCAGCATTTCCAAATGTCCAATATGAGGGGTGTTACTACCTATTTGTCGGGTGGAGATTCTGATCTTTCGGCTCTTATTCAATCTTCTGGAATTGATTCTAATTTGGACGTTTTGCCGGCAGGGCCTGTTCCTCCTAATCCGAACGAATTGTTGATGAGTTCTCGTTTTGAGCAGTTGGTCGATTATGCACGATCCCATTATGATTATGTGATTTTGGATACAGCACCATTGGGTATGGTATCCGATTCATTTTTGTTGACCCGGGCTATCGATGTGGTTATTTATGTAGCGAGGGCTAACTATACGAATAAAGCGTCGATCGAGATGTTGAATGCATGGATTGACAATAAGCGTATCAATGTGCCGGTTTATCTTATTTTGAATGATGTGAATATGAATTCAAGGACTTATTCATATCGCCAATATGGTAGCGGAAAATATGGTTATGGATATGCTTCTTCGCGGTCGGAATATGTTATTCCGTGGTATAAACGTTTGTTCAGAAAAAGTGATAGTTAATAGAAATGATTTTGAGTATAAAAGAACGGGAAAGAATTTTATTCTTTCCCGTTCTTTTATTGGATTTGGTGAATCATCGAGTTAACTGAGCTGCCATTTCTTGTGCAAGGTTTCTACATTGCTCCTTTATAGCCGGAGTAATGCTTTGTTTCATTTCTATACAGCAGGGGATAGTTTCCCATTTCATGGATTCGGCGAATGCGGCGAGGTGTTTTACTGCCGCACCGGCCCAAGTGAAAGAACCGAAATAGGCAAACGTGCGATTCTTGATATCCCGTGTAGCAATCATTTCGGTGAGGGTTTCGACTGCCGGAAATAATCTGTTAGAATAAGTAGGGCTGCCTATAATGAGCCCCCGGTAGCGGAATATGTTTTGGAGGATATACGATGGGTCTTCGTGGGAAACATTGTGGAGTACAATCTCTTTGATTCCGTTGGCTGCTAGTTCACGAGCTATTTCTTCGGCCATCTGTTCGGTATGCCCGTACATACTGCCATAAGCGATAACAACACCCGGTTCACCTTCATATCGGCTTAGGCGATCATAAATGCCAATGACTTTGGTTATTTCTTTTTCCCATATGGGTCCGTGTGTGGAACAAATCGTTTTGATTTCTATGTCGGATAGTTTTTTCAGTGCCGTTTGTACGGCTGGCCCGTATTTCCCCACGATATTGGAGTAGTAACGCACCATCTCGCTCCAATACTTATCCGTGTTTAATTGACTGTCTGTAATGCCTCCGTCCAAAGTACCGAAGCAGCCGAAGGCATCCCCTGAAAAAATCAATTTGTCTTCGTTAACGTAGGTCATCATTGTCTCGGGCCAATGAACCATCGGCGTAAGATGAAATGTGAGAGTCCTTTTCCCGATAGACAAGGATTCTCCGTTTTTAATACAAAGAGTATTGTCGTCTATTCCATAATATCCTTTGACCATTTCGAGGGTTTTGACATTGCCTACAATTGTCATTTGAGGATATTTTTGACGAATAAATTGTATCGAGGCAGAATGATCCGGTTCCATGTGGTTGATTATGAGATAATCTATTTTCCCGTCCCCGATAATCTCGGCTATGTTGTCGAGTAGTCTATCGGTATAAGCGGCATCCACGGTATCTATTAATACATTTTTTTTATCGGTTATCAAGTAAGCATTATAGGATACTCCGTATGGAAGCGGCCAAAGATTTTCGAATTTATATTTACACCGGTCATTTACTCCTACATAATGTATACCATTTGTAATTTCTGTTATCTTCATAATCGTATAATTAATTTGATATTTGATGATAGTCCTCTTGTTTGTAGATTATCGCTTATTTGAAAATGATTCCAAAAATACGAAAAAATAGAAATCTTTGGGAAGTTCAAAATTTATTTTTTCCTTTGTAATAGAAAACCTTAAATGGTTATATAGTTTATTAACAAATTTGCTAATAGGTGCATATTGTACCAGAAAAACATTAAAATCATGAAAAAGTATTTGGCAGAGATGGTGGGTACTATGGTACTCGTGTTGATGGGTTGTGGAAGTGCTGTATTTGCGGGCAATATAGCAGCTGCTTGCGGTGCGGGAGTAGGAACGTTGGGCGTTGCTATGGCATTCGGCCTTTCTGTGATTGCTATGGCTTATACGATTGGCGGTATATCGGGTTGCCACATCAATCCGGCTATTACGTTGGGTGTATGGTTGTCTAAACGAATGAACGGGAAGGATGCCGCCATGTATATGGTCTTTCAGATAATCGGAGCGATTATTGGATCGTCTATTATTTATGCTTTGGTTTCTACGGGCGGTTCATCGGGAGTGACTACGACGGGAGCCAATAGTTTTGGAGACGGAGAAATGTTACAGGCATTCATCGCCGAGACAATCTTTACGTTTATTTTTGTATTGGTGGTATTGGGTGCGACCGATGAGAAAAAAGGAGCGGGCAATTTCGCAGGATTGGCTATCGGTCTTACTTTGGTGTTGGTTCATATTGTGTGTATCCCTATTACGGGAACATCGGTAAATCCCGCTCGTAGTATTGCTCCGGCTCTGTTTGCAGGAGGAGAAGCTCTTTCACAGTTGTGGTTGTTCATTGTAGCGCCGTTTTTCGGAGCTGCGTTGTCTGCAATGGTTTGGAAAGGACTGATGGGTGACAATAAGGAATAATATAGTTTTTCTACGATAAA
Organism: Barnesiella sp.; assembly: GCF_022723415.1. Taxonomy (NCBI): domain Bacteria; kingdom Pseudomonadati; phylum Bacteroidota; class Bacteroidia; order Bacteroidales; family Barnesiellaceae; genus Barnesiella; species Barnesiella sp. The sequence goes on from NZ_JAIJHU010000063.1 coordinate 12,515, forward strand.
ATAAAGGGGCTGCCTCTCAGGCAGCCCCTTTATTTTATGGATTGTAAAAAACGATGCCTTTAATATATAACCCTCCAATTTCTTGCGGGTTGTTCATATAGCCGTCCAAAGACAGAGGAAGTATGTATGTATTGTTGCCTCGGAAAGACCAAACTGTGTCGTTGGGATTTACTTTGTAGTTTTGTTTTTTTAGTAGGTCGACTAGCGGATAAACGGCGACAACGGTACTGTCTGGCCCCAATATTTCTACATTGCCGTTGTTCGTTCGGATATTTGAATTTTCATCGAAAAACAGGGCGTATTGGTAATCTTTTATATTTATGTTTTTGCCTTCGTAAGAATCCGATTGGTAGTAGGAAAAATAGATGCGATGATTTTCCTGTGAGCGATTCAATGCAGATGTTATCCCTTGTGTGAGTTTGGAAAATTGCATCGAGGAAACGGAATCGGTGAACCAGACTTGTATATCTTTTGCCCCATAATTCTCTGTGAGATAGAGAAGGTCGTCTTGTAGTCGGGTGGCATCGATAGAGTCGAGCTGGGTGCATTGGGTTTCTAAACTGTCGAATGTAAGTAGATTGTTTGTCCCGAGTTTGTTATTTTGAATGAGTGTATCTATCCGCTTGTGCATGGTATACCGGGTAATTTCGCTGAATCTCCACGGACCGATTGATGAGATGAGGAAAAGAAGAATAAATGAGATGAACGGGATTTTTATTTTTTTACCAGATGTAAAAATGGTATACAAGGCAGTCGTATAGCACCAAAAGTTGAGCAGTAGTACGTATAGGCGGTTGGTCGTGATACCATAGTCTTGAAAGCGTCGGATTATACCGATAGTCATTAAGATTAATAGTGGGAGAAGCAGTATACCGAACCACTGCCTGAAAAATTTCAGGGGACGATTCTCTTGTGGGCATAACGGATATAGCATAAAAAGTGTGATTGCTCCGCCTATGGTGAGAATGGAGACCAGTGCGGAGACCCAACCATCGGGAAGTTGCCACTGAATTATGATTTTTATTAAATAGGCATAAAGGATTGTTCCGTAGAGTATGAGGAGGGGTAATAGTATATATAAACCTAGAATTTTCCATGCTTGGGCAAACGGACGCACCTTTGTTTCGGTTGTCGAGGCGATAGGAATGTTGCCTAGCAGATAGAAAGGAAAGAACAAGGTATAGCAAAGCACATGTATGTTTGAATACATCTCGCTTTTGAATTCACAGCCGAACAGAGTATCGATAGAAAATAACGCCAGAGAGAGGCCGGCTGCCAAGACCGATGTAAAAAGTAGGCCTGTTAGTATTTGGATACACAACAGATAGGAGAAATTCCAAAAAGAGGTATCGGTGTTCTTTTTCAAAAAGGCAGCCCAAAACAAGGCCGAAAAAAATGTTACGATAGGAGCTATGAAAGCAAGTGTTCCGAAGAAATGTTCGGGAGTATCGTTCGAAAGATAGCCATACAAGCTCCATAATAGTACAGCGAGTAGGGATACCGAATGTCGTATAGTGGGGTTCAAGCGGTTCTCGAAGCCGAGGACGATACTTACAGCGAGGGGTAATGCACCTACCCATACGTACCAATAAACGGGTTCGTAGAGTATACTTCCTTTTACTTGCTCATAGGGGAGGTTGACGAGTAATAGCAGAGAAATACACAACCCTATTGTTGCTGTCGCTGCGACTGGAAATCGTTTGAACGCATTCAAAAGGGTTTCGGTGATGGATTGCCAACGAACGGTTTTTATTCTGTCGAGCATAGTTGAATGATGTTGTTGGTGAAGAATGAATCCCCTAAGTACATGAGTTGGTAAGAACTTACTTAGGGGATTCGGAAATATGTCAACAATGTTATTTATTGACTCTGAACTTGTCAATGCTGTCTTTTAGGTATCCGACCGATTGTCGGGCGGCAGCGATACCAGCATTGATGTTCGCTTCGGAGGTTTGGGCTCCCATTTTTTTCGGAGTGAAGAATATTCGGTTGCCGAATTTCTCTTTTAAAGTGTCGGCAATAGTGGGTGCAACATCGGCTACATAGTGAAAATCGGTACGATCTTCGAGTATGCGTGCCAGATCTTCTTCGTATATCACCTCTTTACGCGCCGTGTTGATAAGAAGAGCTCCTTTGGGCATAAGCGAAAGCAACGAGTAGTTGATCGATTGCTTCGTTTCGGCCGTAGCCGGGATATGCAGCGATACGAATTGACATGTTTTATAAAGCTCTTCGGCCGATGCGACAGGCGTTACACCGTCTTTTTTCATCACATCGTCGGGGCAATAAGGATCGAATGCATAAATTTCCATGTCGAATCCTTTGGCGATACGAGCCACATTACGTCCTACTTGTCCGTAAGCATGGATTCCCAGTTTTTTTCCTTTCAATTCCGTACCCGATGTTCCGTTGAAATGATTTCG
>NZ_JAIJHU010000135.1:0-1728 GCF_022723415.1 Barnesiella sp.
ATTTTTCCACTTTTTTATATACTAAACGAAAAGAGAAATTGTAATTATATTTTTATCCCACCGTGCATTTTCGTTACAATTGAGTATGGCTATTAATTAAAATTGCAGTTTGGGGTGTTTTAGAATCTTCTAAATCGATAGTTAATTGTTTAATACTCATTATATCTCCAATCTCTACCTGATTAAGAATCTTTATAGATTGCTCAGGCAACTGATCGATTGAATAAGTAATTAATCTTTTATTTCCCTCAATATTTTCAAGTCTTAGAACTAGTACATTTTTATTCAATATAGTTAGTTCTTTGTCCAGAAAATTTGGAGAAACAACTTCTAAGAATTGACTATCCGCAGAAATATAAAGATTGGCAGGTTTATGCGAAGAGATTGTTCGTGTATGGATAGGTGTATCGATAGTTGTATATAAAGTTACATTTCTGTAGCTTCGATAGTAAATAGACGTATCTTTCATTATTGAATATTTATCTACAATGGTAAATTTTTTATTGAGTTTTTTGTTATCGACTAAAACAATAATTACAGTTAAGATAATTCCTACTATTACCATAAAAACTATAAAAATTTGAAATTTTTCAAACGGGTTCATAAATCGCCTCCGTAATTATTTTAATCGGTTAATAAATAGAATTACTTTGTTTTTATAATCATATATATTTTCAATAAATAGTCATTACTTAGATAAGTACATTATAACAAAAAAACAGTAATTATAATAGCGAATTAGACGAGTTATTGCATAAGATTTCCACCACAATTGAGCAACAAGTTGCTACAGACCAAGAACTGGCAAATTATCTTTTCTAACGAGGAGGAAAACAATGGATTTTATGGACGAGCGTCAATTTGAACAAAAACAAGAAGCTTATTTAACAGAAAAAAGAAATTTAAAAGAGCAATTAGAGCAAGCCTATGAAGAAAGAAGAAGATTTCACCACTATTTAGACCATTTAGCCAATTATGTCAATTATCCAACCCCGCATTACGATATATCACCTAATAAGCAGGTCGTTTATCGTTTACTAACCGACTGTAAAGAAGAGGCTGACCAACAAATTCGTCAAAAACAACAGATAATCGAACACCAATTAGACGAGCAACAGCGCCAATTCCAAAAAGACCGCTTTGCTTATGAAGAAGCGAAACGAAAGGAGTTCTAAAAAGCATGTTAGAGGATTTACAAAAAAATTTGGAAAAACAAATTATCCGTTTATTTGTAGCTAGCGCCAGTCATTCGACTTCGGAATTAAGAAAAGAAATGACGAAAAAAACGCTTCAACAAGCGAAACAAACAATCAAACAGAATACACCCAAATATACTAAGCAATTAGGAGACACAGCAAAAGGCAAGTGGGTCGATAGTGCGAAACAGACTACACAAAAAATCACTAAAAAATTAGACTGGATAGCCTAAATATCTAGCAAGCGATACTTGAAATAAAAAAAACAAACTAAGAGTAATCAACTAGGGGCGAAATTGGGGTGAAAAACACAAAAAGTGTAGTACATGGGAAAGCCTTGCTCCGCAAGGCGGAACACCTTGTGTGTCCCCCATTTCCCCTTATGCTCATACAAGGAAGAAAAGCCATTCCCATAGAAAAGACAGCACATATAAAAAATAACGACAATCAATTACCAATATGAACTTAAAAAACTTATATGTTCGTCAAAAACGAGTGTCTGAAAATGGATAGTTAAAAAGTGAGGAAAAAT
>NZ_JAIJHU010000064.1:0-14690 GCF_022723415.1 Barnesiella sp.
AACAAAGCGATCACTATTCCTCAGCTCTCTTTTAGTTCTCCTACATCGGGTTACCGTTTGGAAATCCCCGAAACAATCTTAGGAGACAGAAATGGAGGTGAAACAGACCGGTCCGGAAAATCCTTTACTATATCTGCATGGATAAATATGGACCAATATACAAACAATTCGGGCAGTAAAGGAAATGTAATCATGGGACACGGTCCTAGAGTACATATGAATTACAACGGTAGTTTAGTTTTAGCTACTACCGAAACAGGTGTTCTTAAAATCATATCAGGTGCAAGCAACAAAGTAACTTCGGTTTTAGAAACCTCGGTAGATCTGGATACATGGACTTATCTTACACTTGTCTATGACAACAGCGACTTTTCGGTAAGTGTATATAAAGATGGTACTCTCGTAGCCACGAAAAACAATACTCAACAGTTAGAACTTTTCGGAGACGACCCTTGTATTTTCTTTGTAGGGGGCGCTGGATTTTCCGGATTCTGTGACGAATTCCAATTTTTCGACCGAGCATTAAACTCAAATGATGTCAAGCAAGCTTACAGCAACCCCCAAAATATATCGGGACTGACGGTTTGGTATGACTTCAATACAATTGAAGAAGGCAGTTCTTTTACCAACAAAGTAACCGAATCTGACCAAGTAAATACAAAGGCTACATTCTATAATCTCACCGGAGGACAAACAAACAGTGATGGTGGATATATCAGTATCACCAACTATACAGAAGCCGTTCCCTCTCTTACCAAAGGAAGACCAACTCCTAGTAACTACACAGTAACACTACCCACTGAAATAACTAATGGCACTTTAAGCGTAATGAACGGCGAAAGCCCTCTTTCGGCAGGAGAAAATACCGTAACATCGGGGACTACTTTAACCATAACGGCGACACCGGCCGATAATTATCGTTTGGAATCCTTGAATATCAACGGACAACCGATTGAAAACGGTGGGACATATACTGTAACGGAAGATGCAACTATTACTGTTTCATTTGTCGAAATCGTTATGCATAAAGTAACAATTACCGTCGACGAAGGAGTAGATTATCAAATTACAGCAGGAGAAGAAGTTATCGAGAACTTAGAATCGATAGCCTCTGGCACAGAATTAACCATAACATTCAATTCATTGCCAGAAAACAAGAAGATAGAATCCGTACTGATTAACGAGCAACCAGCCGAAGCAGAAGAAAACGGATCATACATTTTCACGGTAACAGAAAACACGACTATCATTGTCAACTTGACCGATATTACTTATTACACGGTTACGCTACCGACTCTGGTAGAAAATGGACAACTAAGCGTAATGAACGGTTCCGAGCCTCTTACCACAGGAGAGAATACTGGTATAAAAGAAGGCACGGTATTGACAATTACGGCTACTGCCGATCCCGGTTATGAAATTCTCTCCCTCCAAGTAAACGGATCCGATTTCACCAACGGAGATAATTACACGGTGAACGAAAATACGACTGTCACAGTCTCATTCCAAATCGAAGGCCCCAAAGCCGTACTAGTCCCTGCAATAAGTGGTAATAATAAATACCAATTCCGTTTTGATGATAAAGTATTAGGCGAACACATAAACGGAGAGAATAATTCATGGAATAACGGTAATATAACAGGTTCAGACCATCGTGCCCGTAATTTCACAATGTCCGCTTGGGTGAAAACAGTCAGCACAAATGGGCAAGTAATGGGACACGGACAAGCACCTTACTATGGAGCCGTAGGAACATTTGGTGTTGTACTCGAAAACGGAGTCCTAAAATTGAAAGCCCGTGCATGGGAAGACAAAGGTAACTGTCCGGGAATAGCCGATGTAACGACCGAAGCAACCTTGACCGCTGATGAATGGGCATTTATTACCGTGACAGTCGATGATTCCAATAAAGAAATCAAACTATACAAAAACGGAAAATTATTAGGAACCGGCGATTTAGGAACAATTGTAGAAGGTGGAGAACGAGAAGGGCATGGTATAGGTCTATTACAAGACGAGTGTGTATTCTTCGTGGGGAACGGTGGATTCTCCTGCTATGTAGACGAAGTTCAGGTATGGTCCAAAACATTGACCGAAAAAGAAGTAAAAGAATCCATTCGCGGCGGTTACGACCAGGAGAATATGCCCGAAGAATTAGTGGCCTATTACAAAATCGAAAATGATTCGGAAGCCGAATTGGAAAACAAAGGAACATTCGGTAGCTGTCCCGCCGGTGTAGTAGAAGGTACAACCGAGGTACATACTGGTGCTCCCCACTGGGGCGCAGAAGTTTATACTTGCGACTTTATTCAAGTACAAATCGTAGCCGGTCATACATTCCCGACCAATAATCTCACCATCACTCAACCCACCGAAGGGGGAACATTCAAAGTAGTTAATGCTAAAAATGAAGAAGTAACAAGTGGAGAGGTAGACCAGTTCAGCGCATTGACAGTCATAGCCGAACCGGAAGAAGGATATGTATTATCGCAAGTATTGGTAAATGGCGAAGTAAATAGCGGAACGACTTTTGTCATCGAAGACGACACAGAAGTAACAGTGGTATTCTCCAATAAAGTAATCGTAACCAATACAACCGCAACCGGTGGTAACGTCGAAATGTTCGTTAATGATGCCGAAGAAGCGACCGCATTCGGTTCCGAAATTATACGAGGATCAAAGCTAACTTTCAAAGTAACCGTAAACGAAGGATATGAATTAACGTCATTCCTCGTGAACGAAGAAGAAAAGATAGACGAACTTGCAGAAAACATATATACAGTAAACGCAATTTCCGATAATATGACAATATGTGCTGTGTTCTCGAAAATACCGACATGGAGAGTTACTTGCAATATTACCGGAAATGGTTCTGTCACCATCTCCGACGACGAAAGTAATGTATATGCCAGTGGTTCCGAAATTCTAAACAACACATTTGTCAAACTAACTTTTATCCCCGAAGAAAATTATAAGATAGAAACTTTCACTTCTTCCAATGGAGAATCGCTGTTAGACCAAATTAGTAACAATATTTACGAAATAGGAGCCATAGACAGCAACCATACTTATAACATAACATTCGGAACGATTGTAGGCATAGACAAAGAAAGCATAAAGTCTATATCACTCTACTACCAAACCGGAATACTTTATGTAAGCGGTATCGACGAAAATGCTACCATTGCCATATATGATTTGACTGGCAAATTGGTTAAAGTTACAGAAGAAGCCCCTGTAAATATAGCCGATTTGGCGAAAGGTTGTTATATCGTTAAAATAACGATGGGTAATACAGACAAAGCCATGAAATTTATCAAGAAATAAAAATCTATAAGAGAAATAAACCACATAAAGAGAGGTGATGCTGCAAATCATGCATTACCTCTCTTGTTTTTTAACCAAAGAAATGAACAAAACAAAACTAAAAAGAATATTTCACGACTTCGCTTTATACCACGACATTATTCCTACCCATATCTCCCCTACCTCAAACATAAAGAGTAGAAATAAAGTCTTTTGCCGATTCATGAAAATTTTGTAGATTCGTGCACACATTAATATATTTTATCATGAAAAAAATATCATTACTCACTTTCCTTCTGGGTTCATTTTTTCTTCTACAAGCCCAACCATACACCAAACACATTGCACCCATCAATAATGAAAAATGGTGGGGCTGCTTCGTAGGAATAGGTAACGAAATGCCCTTTGCATCGAATACCCCCCTCTATGATTTGGCAAAAGTCAATTTTAATAACGAAACCTCTCCCCTGCTCCTATCTTCGCAAGGACGTTATGTATGGAGTGACGAACCTTTCCGTTTCCGCTTGGTAAACGACACACTCGTTATCGAATCAGATTATGAATCCCCACAAGTGACAACCGCTGGGAAAAACCTTCGCGATGCCTATCTTCATGCCTCAAAAACACATTTCCCGGCAAACGGAAAAACTCCGCCAGCACTCTTTTTTAAAGAACCACAATACAATACATGGATAGAACTCATGTATAATCAAAATCAAGAAGACATTCTGAACTACGCTCATAACATCATCGAAAACGGATTCCCCAAAGGAATCTTGATGATCGATGACAACTGGCAACGCTATTATGGGAACTTCGAATTTAAAGCAGAAAAATTCCCCGATGCCCGTGCCATGACAGACGAATTGCACCGGCTCGGATTCAAAGTCATGCTTTGGATTTCACCCTTTGTATCGGCCGATTCTCCCGAGTTCAGAGATTTGGCAGACAAAGGATTTCTCCTGAAAAACAAAAATGGCACACCTGCCGTTGTAAATTGGTGGAACGGATATAGTGCATGCTACGACATGACCAATCCGGCAGCTGTCGAATCACTAAAACAAACCCTAAACGAATGTATGGGAAAATACGGGATCGACGGGTTCAAATTCGACGCAGGTGATATAGCCATCTTGGCTAACGGAGAGTACGACTACTACGACAAGAATGCCGACCAAAACATTTTCTCCCAACGATGGGCCGAACTGGGACTTTCCTACCCTTTCAATGAATTTCGAGCCGCTTGGAAAACCGGAGGCCTACCATTAGTGCAACGCATAGGAGACAAAGACTATTCGTGGTATGCCGTATCCATGCTTATACCCAACATGGCAATTTGCGGTATGCTCGGTTATCCCTATGCCTGTCCCGATATGATCGGAGGTGGGCAATTTTCCTCTTTTCTCGATATTAAAGAAGACGAATTTAACCAAGAACTCATTGTACGATCATGCCAAGTCCATGCCCTCATGCCCATGATGCAATTTTCAGTTGCCCCGTGGCGAATCCTCAATCGTGAGAATATGGAAATCTGTGCACGATACGCACAGCTACATCACACGATGGGCGACTACATTTATGAATGTGCCCGTCATGCTGCCGAGACCGGAGAGCCTATCTTGCGCCACATGGAATACAGTTTTCCACATAGCGGATTCACCGAATGCAAAGATCAGTTCATGCTCGGTGACAAATATATGATAGCCCCCATGATTACCGAAGGCACTCATCGTACCGTTAATCTTCCCAAAGGCACATGGCGCGACGATCAAGGAAAAACATTCAAGGGGCCGAAAAAAATAGAGATAGATGTCCCCCTCGATCGTCTCCCCTATTATGAACGAGTGAAATAAGAATTGGGATAATGTAAAAAAGAATCCATATACATATATGGATTCTTTTTTTATAGTAAACTTATCGGCTATCCACTACAATAACTAACCTCAATGCTTTTTTCTTTGAACTTCGAAATTCGATGAATATATGGCTTTTACCGTCAACTGTGGCCGAACGACCTCTTTACACCGAGAACACAAATACAAATAGGTATCCTCCTCCAATTTATATCTCCACCCCTCTCCATAAGAATTTCCACAGACAACACAGAAGAAACGCTCTTCAATCCTCCTACCTCTTTTTCCATAAAGTATAGTCCTGACTTTTTGAGGTGTTTTTCTTTTAATGACTCGTTGCGCCTCTCGATTTATACGACGGTTTTTCTCAAACATATTGGCAAAAGACACTACGGCTTTTTGTACTCCCGAAAGATGTGGATGCACCTGTTTTTTGTTTGCCTTTTTACCAGCCATCGCTCTTTTATTTTTCACAATATTAAAAATAGACTTCTCAACAACGATATGAAAGAAAGACTTTAAAGACACTCAACAGATACAACAAACGGACAGAACCTTTTCAATTCAGTACTATCCGTCAGCATTCACTGTCTCTTAATGCTTATCGTGGAGCTGGAGGGATTCGAACCCTCGTCCAAACGAGGAACTAATGAGCTTTCTACATGCTTATCTTCGCTTTGATTGTCGGGTACAGACAAGACCGAAGCCACCAATCTGCACCTTAGTTTCTAAATTTTCATCATCAGCTCGAAACTTGCCTCTGACTATTTCCGATATTATTGCACCACCGTTTCGGAACGCTTCGGAACAACAGCAACCGGGTGATGTCTTGTCTCCACAACTGTTACGGAGATTAAGCTAATCTACTATACTTCGATTAAGCAGCAAGAGCGTAGTTATTTTCGCCAGTTAAATTTTTGTTGTCTGATATTATAGAGCGGGGCAACAACGCTCTGCATGCTTACCCACCACTTCTACCCGCTGTCAAAACCGGTCAGCCCCAGTGGTAGTTTCCCGGGGTTTTCTATCCGGGACGGCAAAGATAATATTTTTTCAATAGAAAAAGACCTGTTTTTTCAAAAAAATAGACATATCTCTCTATAATAGTCTTTCCCGCTCCTTACGATTCAAACGCTTGACAACCATATCATAAGATTTCTTCACCAACGTCCTGACCATCTCGTCCGAAACATCTCGATTAAAGTAAACGCTAATCCAATGTCTTTTATTCATATGCCACCCCGGCTTTACTCCCATATAACGAGCCTGTAATTCGCCCGATTCCACCGGGTCGCATTTAATACAACAAAAATCGAACACCTCGACATTCACAAAACAAAACCATTTATCGCCCACATAGAAACACAAAACATCACGGCTATATCGGTCGGCAACATTCACGAAAGGCATCTTCTCTTCCACACCCTTCAACGAAAGACAATATTCCCTAAATTCTTCTACATTCATTTCACATCACGACTCCTCATCAGCTTTTCAACAGCATAATAAGTTTTATAGATAGATCGAAAAGAACAATCTTGGCATTAGCATTCTGCCCGACATCATTTTCGGCATCGCTCAAATGTTTCATGATAGCCTGTACATTACGTTCATGAATAAACGGAGCGAAACGCGAAGAAAATTGAGCCTCTTCCCGATTCATATAGGTTAATGCAGGAACATGCAAATTATAGATGTAATTCTCACGTATCATTCGTTGGGCATAGGAAAGAAATCGGCGCAAACGCTCGCGCCCCAAATCGGCCACTTCTTCGCTCCATATCTTCAAGTCCTTTATTTTCCGAGCATAGGCCAAACGCATGACCTGTACAAAATAATCGAAAAACAACTTATTCTCCTCATTCAATTGAAGAGCCTCACAAGCCTTCAAATAATTACCCTCTGCGACATGGGCCACCGAAATAGCATCCTGCTCCGTTATCCCATACCGGCGTTGCAACGCCTCGGCTATAACCGACGTGGACAAAGAGCGAATCTCGATAAGCTGCGAACGCGAACGTATAGTCCCCAGCACTCTATCGGGATTATTGCTGACTAACAAAAACACACTACCGGGATAAGGCTCTTCCAGCAATTTCAGCAATTTATTGGAGCAAGTGTCGTTCATGCGTTCCGGCAGCCATATAATCATTATTTTATACGGAGATTCATAACTCTTTAAAGACATCTTCCGCAAAATACTTTCACTCTCTTCTCCATAAATTACGGCCTGCTTGTTATCGGCATTAATATACCTCAACCATGAATCGATCCCGAAATAGGTATTCTCCTTCAAAAACTCGGTCCATTCGGGCAAATAATCGTCACATATCCGTTTCTTCTTATCCACTTTGACCATCGGGAATACAAAATGCAAATCCGGGTGAGTCAAAGCCGTATGTTGCCGGCAAGACGGACATACACCGCAAGCATCCCCATTCTGACGATTCGTGCAATGTATATACCGGGCATAAGCCATAGCCATAGCAAATTTACCGACACCCTCCGGTCCACAAAGCAACTGGGCATGAGCCACATGATCATTGTCAACCGAACGTAAAAGTCTTCGCTTTACCTCCTCCTGTCCGATAACGTCTTTAAAAAACATCGCACGATCCCTCCGTTAATAAACCAACTTCGCCACTTGATAAACACTATCGACCGCCATAAGCGAATAATAGTGAATACTAGGTACTCCCTTCGCTTTCAATTCGAGCGATTGAGCTGTACACCAATCTATCCCTACCTGCTTAACCTGCGAATCGTCTTTACACTTAACAATCTCCCGAACCAGCATATCGGGTATATCTACGTGAAATACACGAGGTAACAATGTCAATTGCGAAGCCTTCGAGATAGGTTTCAATCCCGGGACAATGGGTACGGTAATCCCTGCTGCCCGACAACGGTCTACAAACGAGAAAAACTTTTCGTTATCGAAAAACATCTGGGTAACTATATAGTCGGCTCCTGCATCCACCTTTGCCTTCAACCATTTCATATCCTCGTCGGGATTAGGAGATTCGTCATGTTTCTCGGGATAACCCGCCACTCCGTATGAAAATTGCCTTGTACTGACCAAATCCATTCGAGTGCCATCTATGAAATAACCCTCATTAAAACGATTCACCTGCTGCTCCAATTCAATAGCATGTTCATATCCACCGGAAGCAGCGATAAATCGATTCTCATGCTTAGCCTTATCACCTCTCAAAATAAGCAAATCGCATATCCCCAAAAAATTCAAATCTATTAATGCATATTCTGTTTCGAGAGCTGTAAAGCCACTGCATATGAGATGAGGAACAGTGGGTATCTGATATTTATTTTTTATAGCTGCCGCTACCGCTACTGTACCGGGACGACTACGTTCCGAGACCCGGCGAAACAACCCATCGGGGGTATCCTTATAAACCAATTCACTGCGATGTGTGGTTATATTAATATATAACGGCGCAAATTCCCGTAGCGTGTCTATCGCTTTAAAAGATTTCTCGATACTGCTACCCTTTAATGGAGGCAATATTTCAAATGAAAATCCTGTACTCCCGCTATTCTTTATCAAATCGGCAACCTTCATTTATTTTTCATTTAATCGGGTACTAAATCTAATACCTATTTTAATTCTTACCACTCGTACAACAATAGACAAAGATAATGAAAGGTGAGCGCAGAGGCAAACGGGAATCTCATTTCCGAATTAGCTATATCGAACCACATCCTATCTTCGTTATGACAAAGATAATGTAAACCAAGTGCAGAAACAAATTTATTTGGATATACCGAATACAGTCCATCTTTAACAAACTCGTCTGACACCACAAACGAAAGATGTGAAAAGGATAAAACAAACGAATCCTTTTCCCCTTTTTGAATTATTCCTATCTCATTCTAATATAAGGAAATATCCGGGAACAGCGAATATTTGTTTACAGTCTCGCCAAAAATGTTAAAGACCGTATACATTTACGACTAAATCGATTTACATTAGTTAAAACAAATTAAATCCAAGAAAATTATTGTCTAAATATTATGTTTGAGAACATATTTACCCCTATATTTGCAATGTGTTTTTCATGGTATTAGATTTAAGGTTAACAAAGATTGGTTGTCGTGAGACAATCAATTTTTTTTGTACCTATCCAAAAAACTTATAAGCCTTTATTTCACAATAAAAAAACCGGAAGCAAAATATCCATTCTGCTCCCGGCAATCAACACCTATTTACTTAACTATCAATTTCTATCGGACATAAGTAGAAACACTCTTCTCCTGAGTTCCAGAAATTGCATCCTCTCCTGAATCCTCCTTCTCGAAATCACAAGTACGAACTTCCGTTCCATAAGGACTACGCACTTTTATTTTCAACCCTTTCAAATCGGGATTTTCCAGTTTCAAATCCTCCAATCTAAACGAAGCCACCCCCCATAAAATATGGTCTATCTCAGGATCATTCAAACGATTATGACGCAACTCCAATTGTAAATAACCGTCTCCATCGGGATTAGGAGATAAAGAATAATTCCTAACCAAATTAATCATGTGTTTCTCGCGACCAAGACCTCGCATTTCAAACTGAACCGTCAGATACTTATCGCTCGTCCACATATCCAACACATTCACAGGATCGTTACCGATACTATCGGTCGTTTCAGGAGTGATGGGAATAACATTCTTAACCAACACAGAATCTATATCATTGATAAGAATATAATAATCATATCCCTCCCGCTGTCCTTCGAGAAAAGAGAAGTTCACGATTACCCGTTTTCCGTCTTTCAACAAATAATTAGGCAAACGACTGCCATTCGACGGGAAAAGTGTTTGCTTACTATCCAACTGGATATATGGCTCACTCCCGTCTTTTACGACCATATCGCCCACCGCATAGGAAAACGGAACGTATCCGCCATCGTCATCATCGTCACAAGACGACAGCCCGCACAATGTCACAACACCTAATAATCCTACCAATAAAAACTTTTTCATTTTCATATTCGTCTGTTTTTTAATTTATCCACTTTTATGAGGTAAACGTAAACCATTCAAAAATACTGCACCGAATTTTGTTAAAGAGTTAAAAACAATTTTTCCATCACCTGTCATGCAGTATTTTTACATCGTTGCATTTAATAAATAACAGGAATCATCAAAAAATGAACGAAGCAGAGCTGGTAGAGTGTTGCAAGCGGAAAGATATGACGGCACAGAACGAGCTGTATCAACGCTATGCCGGTGAAATGTTCGCACTTTGTATCCGTTACTCCGGGAACAGAGATTTCGCCAAAGATCTTTTACATGACGGGTTCCTTAAAGCCTTTACCTCTTTGGATAAATTTTTCTACCGAGGCGAAGGCTCATTAAAAGCATGGTTGAGCCGTATTATGGTAAATACAGCATTAGAAGCGATTCGCAAGCAAACACAACATATCGAGCTCGACATCGAAACCGCTCCCGAAATAGCCGACCCGGAATATGAAGACGACGACAAAGTCGTAAAAAACATTCCTCAGGAAACGCTTCTTCGATTCATTTCGGAATTACCGGACGGATACCGCACGGTATTCAATCTGTTCACATTCGAGAACAAATCACATAAAGAAATCGCAAACCTGCTTCATATAAACGAAAAAAGCTCCTCATCACAATTACATCGGGCACGAACGATATTGATGAATCGAGTTAAACAATATTGGGCACAATATGAAAACGGATAAAACTAAAAATTGGACAGACAGCTGGAAAGAGCAGCTCGATGAATATTCGGTTACTCCTCCGCCAGAAGTTTGGGAAGAACTTTCCAAAGAGCTCGCTCCACGTCGTATCCCCTTTCGGAAAAGAACCATTTGGTGGGCAGCCGCTTGTATTACACTTTTGTTATGTACTTTTATCGGGTTACAATTCCTCCGTCCGACTACCGACTTAAACAATCTCCCGCTTCAAACAAAAATATCCGGCTCGGAGCAAATGGAAGTATCTCGAATGCAAAATACTGTACCCTCGATAAAACAGGAACCACTCGATATAATAGCCCAATCTTATAAACCGATACGAGCACCGCAAACACCAGACTGTACCGATGTGGAAAACCATACGCCATCTCAAATAAACGAATCGCGACACATCGAACAACGGGAATCTTCCGAACCGGAAAAATCAACTCCGGGGAAAAAACGAAATAACGCACAGACTAGCTTGTTTCCATCGAGAAATGAGAATACCAGCACGACAACCATACATACGCATACACAACCCAAAACCAAAAGCACTTGGTCTTTGGGCGTATCTCTGGGGAATAACCTAATCGCGTCAGCCGACAATCGAAATGGATTCAGCAATTTAGCCCCTTATGCCTCTGCCGAAATGGCAAGTCTCCCTTCCGAAAAAAATCTTTCGAACTCCGAAGGGCCGGTAACAACACCCTACCAACATATCATGCTGCAAAATATCAATAGCCAACCCAAAACAGACATTAAACACCACTTTCCCGTATCGGTTGGAATTACAGTCCAGAAAGAACTGAACAATCGACTGGCATTAGAAACGGGACTTGTATATACCTATCTTTCGTCCGACTTGACTGCCGGAGGAGCTGCATACTATACACAAAACCAGCAACTACACTATTTGGGAATACCGTTAAAACTAAACTGGAATTTCTTAAAAAAGCGCTATTTCAATCTCTACCTATCGGGAGGCGGAATGTTGGAAAAATGTGTTCACGGAGAACTCTCCGCACAATACGAAATGAACAATCGTCCGCCATTTTCCAACGACGAGACTCTGCACATAAACCAATTGCAGTGGTCCGTATTGGCATCAGCCGGAATATCTTTCAAACTGGCATCGCATATAAGCCTCTATGCCGAGCCTGGTATTGTCTATTACTTCGACGATGGATCGGACATTTCGACCATTCGTAAAGAAAAACCCTTTAACATCAATCTGCAAGCCGGACTTCGATTCAATTTCTGAATTCTATAAACTCCACCAGCTATCCCCACAAACCCCACAAGAATAAATTTTTCCTTTTTATCATTAAATATTTTTCTTTTTCCTTGTTACAAAACGGCACTTGGTTCGTTATTTTTACAGAATCAAAAAAGAAAATACATTATTTAAATAATGAATCAAGAACCGTTGTTATCGGCATTCACACGTCTGCGCGACAACCTGTTATCGATGTCTCGTCATATTCTTCAAAATGAAGACGATGCCTCCGACGCTATACAGGAAGCTTTTTGCAGGCTATGGCCTATACGAAATAAAATTAAAAGCGAAAAAGAAGCAGCGGCTCTGACAGTCACTACAACTCGTAACATTTGTATAGACCAAATTAGAAAGAAAGCTCGATTCCCCGAGTTGGACATCGAAACCAATAACGAATGCGATGAAGATAACAGTGAAAAAGAAAATCTATTGGAAAGATTCCAAACGGTAAAACTACTCATCGAAAAAAGACTAACCGAGAATCAAAGAAAAATTCTCGAATTACGAGACTATCAAGGTCTCGAAATAGAAGACATTGCCAACCGATTGAATATGCAACCGGCAACAATCCGAATGAATTTATCAAGAGCGAGAAAAACTATTAGAGAACAATATAAAAAACTAAACGCCTATGACCGATAAAAACATAAAACACGGCAAACGAAATTCCGACTATTGGGATAGGCTCATCGAACGCTATTACAGTGGAAACACTACTATCGATGAAGAGAAAGAACTATCTCGATTTGTATTCTCAGAGTCTCAAAATAAACGTTACGACGAAATACGAGCCGTACTTTCATACTCGCTAATAGGCAACAGCATAAAGGGGAAAATACAAAGCAGGCAACGGGTGGCGCTAAAAATGATTGCTCGTATCGCTGCTTGTATAGCCATTATTCTGAGTATAAATATCCTCTATTTTCACTCTCCAAGAGACATTTGTGTCACCTATATATACGGGAAAAAATACACCGATACAGAAACCGTTATCGAACAAATGAAACACACCGTATCCCAGTTCGACCCAACCGACATTACCGTGGAGAAAGAACTGAGTTCCATATTCAGGCCTCTCGAAAATTTACAATAAACTCATCTGCTATGAAAATGTTTTATAAAATATTCATATCCTGTATTTTCCTTTGGATCGGCAATATTTGTCACGCCCAAAAAGGACTAGCTATCGCTCCCCTATTTTCAGGGAAATACGACAAAGACGAACAAGCCATAGTCGTTCTCTTGAAAGGGAAAACGTTACACCCTTACGGCCTATCGCTATTCCATAGTATTTCCATCACGGACCGTCCTGACGATGTAACGTTATTCGAAGCTGCGGTTTCTACCGACAGCCGGAAAGCCGAAAACAGCGAAACCGTAAAATCGGGGAATAATACCATTGCCGGATATTACCAGTTACCACCTGCCGCCCCCGATGGAGAAAACCGATTTATTCTGTTCCGTAAAACGTCACCGCACGATGCGACACTTATCTACTTAGAGGGACAAACTCAGCTCGACAAACTCATAAATCTATTTATCAACAAGAAACAATAAAAAAACATGAATATGAAAAATCCTATCTTACTCCTACTCGCCATCTTTTCAATCATGCCGTCATTCTCGACAGAACGTGACACAACTGTAATATTCAACCAAAAGGAAATCCTCATCAAAGATTCCTCCGAAATCGTTTCGGTAACCGTCTACGAAAACGGGAACAAATACAACAAATATTACGAATCACGCCATATTGACGGGAAAAAACAAACCTCTTGGGAACTTTCCGAATCCGTATCGTTTCCGTTTTCAGATCTAATTTCCGGGAAAAAGAAAGATAAACGCAAGCGTTTCGATCCGCATTGGTCGGGCATAGGTTTCGGATTCTGTAATGCCATGGGTAGAGGCATGAAATTTTTAGACTCCCCCACGGGTATTTCTCTTGATTTCTCCGGTTCTTTCGAAATATTTTGGAATTTCGTTACCATTTTTACCCCCATACATAGGGATAATTGGGGATTTATTACCGGTATCGGTCTCGATTGGAGAAACTACGTCATGAACGATAACCGCTACTTCACCAAGCAAAATGGGCAAATAAAAATAGTTCCTTGCCCAGAAGGCACCCACCTCGATTTCTCTCGACTGAAAACTGTGGATTTGACAATTCCCCTATTGATCGAATGGCAAACAAGAACCTTTTTGCATGGTCCGCTTTTCTTTTCGCTTGGCCCGGTTATCGGTATAAAGACATATAGCAGCATGAAAACCAAATATACTGTAGGAAACGAAAAAGTACAGCACTTCAATAAAAACATAAAAGTCAATCCCATCAATCTCGACATCATGGCTCAGGGTGGATACGGAACCTTTGGATTCTATGTAAAACTCTCCCCTTTCAACATCATGCAACAAAGCCATGCTCCTGAAATGCGCAGTTTCTCGGCAGGAGTCATGTTACACTTCTGAAAAGCACTTCCCTTTCCATATACATTAAAACCGGATAGAGCATGAATCCTCTATTCGGTTTTTATTTTAAAA
>NZ_JAIJHU010000065.1:0-14610 GCF_022723415.1 Barnesiella sp.
CTATATAATATTAACCTTAAATCGAGGGTTATCCCTAGTGAAAAAGTGAATTTTTTTATTTTTTTTGAGAAAGTAGAAAATGAATACGATAAGAATCGTGCAGGTGAGATGTTCTTAGGAGCTTTTTTATCGTGTTAAGAGAACTATTATAGACCGATTGGCGATTGTTTGGCCATGTTACTCCCCCTCTCCCCCCTGTGTTTTGCTGCGCAAAATATAGGGGCGGTTTCCTCTGGACGGAGGGGTAGAAAATACAGGGGGAGGTGATAAGAGCTTGGTCATCTCTCCCTGTGCTCATCGCAGATGAGATAGGGAGAGTGCCCGATAGTGTTATGGGGCACGACAAGGGAGGAGTTCTAAAATATCTCCGATAATGAAAACTGAAATATCCCGTAGTATTACGGAGAACAGTGTTCGCAATAGGGGAGAGAATATACATGAACGATCCCCGTTAATTAACGACTGAGCCGTTAAAATACTTTTGGGAAGAAGAAAAATAAAAACGGAGTATCCAGTGAGGGATACTCCGTTTCAATATGCTGTCTAAAATATTTATTCAGCACTTTCGGATGCAGGAGCTTCTGCAACGGCATTAGCTTCTTCTTCGGCTTTTGCAGCGGCTTCGGCTTCTGCCTTAGCGGCAGCCTCGGCTGCTTTTTTAGCAGCGACAACTTCGGCTTTTGCTTTGTTCTTTTCGGTTTCTTCTTCTAGACGTTTTTTAGCAGCAGCGTCTTTTGCGGCAGAAACTTTGGCTTTCTCAGCGTCAATAGCCGATTTTTTGTTCTTCAACCATGCTTCGAAGCGTTGTTCTGCAACCTCTTCGGTAAAAGCACCTTTTTTTACACCGCCCAATAAATGTTTTTTCATCAATACACCTTCTTTGGAAAGGATATTACGTACAGTGTCGGTGGGTTGAGCACCGGTTGTCAGCCAATACAAAGCTCTTTCGAAATTCAAATTTATTGTAGCAGGATTAGTGTTCGGATTATAAGAACCTATCCTTTCAATAAACTTACCATCACGTGGTGCCCTGCTATCGGCGATTACAATTTGGTAAAATGCGTAGTCTTTGTGACCAAAGCGTTGTAATCTGATTTTTGTTGCCATTTGAAATTTTTTAATTGGTTATTATTTGCATTAGCGGCGCAAAGATAGTATTTCTTTTTGAACCGTGCAAATAGGCATGCGCCTAATTTTTTTGAGTATGAGATTATTTCGTCTCGGATAGCAAAACGTCTTGCCATAACTCGGCATTGAATCCGACCAAGACCTGTGAGTCTGTTACGAGAAGGGGACGTTTGATTAGTTTTCCATCGGAAGCCAATAGTTCTATCAGTTCTTTTTCGGGAATTGTACTAATACGGTTTTTCAAATTTAGTTCTCTATATTTTTGTCCGCTCGTATTGAAGAATTTTTGTAAGGGTAAATTGCTGCGGGTTATCCATTCGGTTAGTTCCCCGACAGTGGGCGGTGTTTCGACGATGTGCTTCGATTCTATATCAATGTCGTGATCTTTTAGCCATTTTGCCGCTTTTTTACAAGTGCTGCACGAGGGGTATTGAAAAAATAAAATTTTCATAGGTATTTGTTTTTAGAAATAATTTTTGAATGACAAAGATAGCGAAAGGTGAGTGCAGAGGCAAACGGAAATTTTATTTCCGAATGGACTATGCCGAACCGCATCTCATCTTCGTATTTACAAATGTACAAAAAGGCATTGTTAATGCTTCTTTTTTATTTTCGCTATAATAATATTATAGTTTATCTTTGCCATACTATCACTTTTTATAAGTTAAAAATAAAAAATGGCTTATACCCCGACAAAGTTGGTTGGGATATTGTTTTGGCTCTCGATGTGTGATTTTAGATGAACTGCTTTTAATAACTGTGCTATATTATGAAACCTTTGTATCAAGAACTTCCTTTTGCCGTCGATAATTATATCAATTTCTATCGGGAAGATTTGCCCCATTTTATCGTGCCGTGGCATTATCACCCCGAAATAGAAATCATGTGTATTGAAAAAGGGTGGGGCACTCGTTTTGTAGGTGATCATATCGGAGGATATGAAGAGGGCGATGTTTGTATGATGGGTCCTCAGTTGCCGCATGAGTGGAGAAACGATAAAGAATTTTTCGACTCGGATTCTGGTTTAAGGGCGACTTGTCATTGTGTTTATTTTCGTAAAGAGTTGTTCGAGGGTATATTGATACGATTGCCTGAGATGGCGAATATTCGTGAGTTAATAGAACGTTCGAGACGGGGAATAAAATTTACCGGTGAATCGCGTGAACGGATCGCGCGATATATTCGACGCACGTTTAATCAAAATGGAATCGAGCGGGTAACTAATTTACTCACACTTTTGGAAATGATGGCAGAAGCCGACGAATATGAAATTTTAGCGAGCGTAGGTTTTACCCAGTCGGTCAATTCTTCGGATTTTGAGCGATTCAATAAAGTTTATCGTTTTTTGGTGAAAAATTTTAATAAGCCGATTAAACTTGAAGAGGTGGCTGCTGTTGCCGGACTGACTCCTACTGCTTTTTGTCGGTATTTTAAGGAACGTACGAAAAAGACTTTTGTACAGTATTTGAATGATATGCGTATAGGGCATGCCAAGAAATTTTTGATAGAAGGCAAAATGAAAATTTCGACTTTGAGTATGGAGGTCGGATTTAATAATTTGTCGAATTTTATAGAGCAGTTTAAGAAGTCAACCAACATGCTTCCTTCTGAATACCAAGAAAAATATGGGGTGAAAAAGAAAAAGATTATCTGATAATTAGTGCGATTCCATTTTTTTTAAGCCTATATCTGCTTTTTGGAGAGAATATTTATAAAAAAAATGATATTTGTTCTAAATTTTATTGATAGTTCGTATATTTGTTCGACTTCAAAGTTTGATATATGCATGAGAATTATATAAAAGAATTACAAAGAGGTTCTTATTCTGATTTTAATAATTTGTATAATCTTTATGTGGACCGATTATATGGATTCGTTTATAATCTTACACGTTCTTCTGATATGACAGAAGAAATAGTCCAAGAAGTTTTTTTGAAAGTTTGGCAAATTAGAGAGCATATATCACCAGATTATTCATTTCAGTCTCTTCTTTTTACAATTGCAAAGAATAAATTTCTAAATAGTCTTAGAAAACAAGTAGAATTGTATTCATACGATGAGTATATTACTCAATTTGATAATGCTTCGTATTTAGAGAATACAACAGAAAATGATTTGTCTTTCAAAGAGTTGAACGAAAATATAATAGGGGCAAAGTCTAAGTTGACCTCTCGTCAAAAGGAGATATTTGAATTGAGTAAGGAGGAGAATCTTTCGAATAGGGAGATTGCTTTGCGCCTACATATTTCAGAGCAATCTGTGAGAAATCAGTTGAGTTGTGCTCTTAAAGTCATGAGAGAAGAGTTGATAAAGAAAGGGCTTTACGTGGTCTCATGGGTATTTTGGTTATTGGAATGTTAAAAGAAAATAAAAAGAGACGTTTGTATGTTATATAGTGCGGCGTTTGGGGTATTACTTATGAATAGTCATTTAGTATGAAAGAGCAGAAAAAGAACATACTCGAAAGGTATATGCAGGGCTTGATTAACGAAGAAGAATATAATGAGTTCTCGCAAATGGTTCTGGACGAAAATGATGAAAAGATTTTTGACCTGATGGACGAGTGTATTTGCAAGAATACGAATGCCTATGTTATGCCGTCTGATGTGAAATTAAACTTGTACGACCGGATTTGGGAACAGATCCGAAAAGAAAATATCCGTGTGCGGCTGCGGAAGATATCATCTCTTGCAGCTTCTATATTGCTGCCCTTATTTATTTTTTCGACAGTATATTTCTATTTTCAGGTCGATGAGTATAAACATAGGCCTAATGTTATTGTTGCCGAGAATGGCCAAAAAGCCGAATTCACATTGCCCGATGGTAGCAAGGTGCATTTGAATGGCGGTTCAAAGCTATCGTATAATGCAGCATATAATGGACGTCTGCGGGAAGTCTCTCTCGAAGGAGAGGCTTTTTTCGATGTAAAACAAGACAAAGAAAAACCATTCATCGTGAAAACCTCGGTTTTCGATGTGGAAGTATTGGGCACTTCGTTTAATGTTTCGGCCTATGACGATGAAGATATGTCTGAAATCACGTTGGTGGAAGGAAAAGTGAAACTTTCCTTGAATAATAGTGATGATTCGCCTGTTTATTTGACACCTTCGCAAAAGTTCGTGTATTCTAAGAATGGTAAGGAGGGACATATCTCGTTTACAGACGAGGAGTATGAATTGGCTTGGAAAAAAGGTGTGTTAATGTTCAACGCAGAGTTGATTGAAAATGTATTCCAAAAAATAGAACGTTGGTATGGAGTTTCTATCCATTATGAAAGTGACAATATCATTCACGATCGCTTTACAGGTGAATTTGAAGCTTTGACTATACAGGAAATGATGAACATTTTACGCATGCACTATAATTTTAAATATAAAATCGAAAATAATGACATATATATAATTTAGAAACAAGATATTCATGAAAAATACAGATTCAGTTGTGGTAAGTGCCACGATTTGAGTGTGATATTATATTTGCCGTTCGTATATCCGTATTTACATTTTGACTTAGATGAAGTTTTGAAAGGGTATTAAAGAATACTTTTTTAGAGAGTCATATACCCTTTCGTGAAATTTTATCAAGGTATTGTTTTGTGTTTTTAGTGTAAAAAAAGAAAAAATTATGAGAAATCAATTATTGTACGGTGGTATTCTCTTACTTGCCACGGCGTGTTCATCGCCTAAAAATTTTTCTGTTGAAGACGGAAATACGTTTATCGTTATTGACGAGAAGGCTTCTGTTCCAGCTGTTTTGGCGGCTCACGAGCTTCAACATTTTGTGCAACAATCATCGGGCATAGAATTGCCGATTGTTAACAATGCACCTTCTAACGGGTCCAAACTTATTTGCGTAGGTAAAAGCCCGTATACTGCGGAGTTCGATACCATGAAGTTGGGCGAGCAGGAATATTTTATTAAAGTATCTTCCGATAAGGTCGTTCTTATGGGGCAAGATGAAAATACCGATAGAGATGACGGCCGGGATAATAATGGTATCACCCCGTCGAAAGATCGTTTGAAAGTAAACTACTCTCAGCTGGTAAACGATACAGCCAGTCAAATAGAACTTGTACTTCCTTCGGTTTATGATGCACAGGGCACTTGTTATGCGGTATATGACTTTCTTGAAAAATTTGTTGGTGTCAGATTTTATGGGCCGCATCCGATGAATGTAGTTGTTCCGCAGCAAACGAAACTTCAACTCCCTGTTTCTGAGATAAGAAGAACTCCTGATTTGAAGTATAGAGTCGGTACTTATTCTTTTGAATGGCCCATGATGAAAGACCAGTATTTCAAGCCTTCGGGTGAGATGTGGCAACTTTTTTTGAGAAGAATCAAGTTCGGTGGTGAAAAGTGGGCCGCCAATCATGCATTTACTTCTTATCAAGACCGGTTTTTGAAAAAAAATCCCGAGCATCCCGAATTGTTCGAATCGTATCACCCCGAATATTTTGCGCAGGGACGTACCGGAGGCCCTCATGAACGCCAGTTTTGTTACACTAACGAGGCTTTCATTCGACAAGTGGCTCAGGATGCCCGAGACTATTTCGATGGAAAACCGTTGAAAGGATCTCAAATCGCGTTGGGAGACTATTTTGCAGTTGTACCTCTCGATAATGCCTATTGGTGTCAGTGCGACGAGTGCCAAAAACAACTTGCCATCGATGAGGGGAATATTCGTGGAGAGCATTTCAATTGCGGAACAGCGACTCATTATCTTTGGACTTTCGTTAATAATGTAGCCAAAGAGGTGAAGAAAACTCACCCCGATAAGAAAATTGCTGCTTTGTCATATCATGTCTATGCTTATCTTCCCAAAGATATACAACTTGAAGATAACATATCGGTAGCTCCTTGTCTGCATCCCCGTAACTATTGGGCTCCCAAAATGAAAGAAAATGAGTTGGCTTTCTATAAAGACTGGATTGCGGAGAGCAAAGAAAGCGGACGTCCCATATATTTATGGAATTACCTTTGTTTCCCTACCGAAAGAGGTTTGATTCAAGATTTCAACGTATTTCCCGGATTCAACGTGCATGCCGTATCCGATCAGATAAAGATGTATGCCCAAGATGGTGTGAGAGGTATTTTCCTGTGTGGAATCGGGGAGCAGCTCGATTTCTATGCGACGATGAAATTGTATGATGATGCTCAGACGAATACAGACGAAATGGTCGATGAATTCTTTGCCTTGTATTTCGGTAACGCTGCACCGGCCATGCATGACTTTTATGATAAGATAGAATCGGTTTACGCCAACTCTGTTAATTATCCTATGGATATTCAAACTCGTGAGGCACAATTCCACCAAACCGAAGAGATCGCATGGAAATATTTGGGAACAGAACCGGTTATGGAAGAACTTGCCGGATATATGGACAAGGCTGTGCAGTTGGCTTCTACTCCGATTGAAAAAGCAAGAGTCGAGTCTTGGCGCACAGGTGTGTGGGAATATATGAAAGCTGGGAGGGCAAAATACTTCTCGAAACTTGAAAAATAATAATTAACTATGAAGATATTGAAGTTTTTATCGCTCCTGATTTTTTCAGGAGCGCTCTTCGGTAGTTGCTCTTCGAAAGATAAAGTGGGGGACGAACAGATCCGTATTATCCCTTTCCCGAATTACTATCAGTCTCAGCCCGGTGTGTTTGAGATGGATAAAAATACGGTGATAGGTGTCGATCTTTCCGATACGAATATGGTTTCCTTGGCAAATTATTTGAATGAAAAATTCATGCGGACAACGGGTTTTGGCCTCTCTATCAAGAGTGCCTCCGAGGGAATTGTCTTTACGCTTGTCGAAGAGAACGATTTGGGAGAGGAAGGTTACCGTATGTCGGTTACCCCCGATGGTACACAAATATATGCGAATACATATCACGGTATTTTTAATGGGATACAGTCTTTTCTTCAATTGCTTCCATTGGACTCTACCGGGGATATAGCTAAAATAAACTGTATAGATATTAGCGATAAGCCCAGGTTCGCATGGCGGGGATTGATGCTTGATGTTAGCCGTCATTTTTTTACTAAGCAGGAGGTGAAGAGGTTTATCGACTTAATGGCTGAGTATAAATATAATGTGTTCCATTGGCATCTGTCGGACGATCAAGGGTGGCGGGTAGAAATAAAATCGTTACCTCGATTGACTGATGTAGGTGCATGGCGTGCTCCTCGTGTGGGAAACTGGTGGGAGCGAGAGCCTCAATCGGTTACAGATTCTCTGACTTACGGAGGATTTTATACGCAAGACGATATTCGGGAAGTGGTGGAGTATGCCCGTGAGCGTTTTATCACGGTTGTTCCCGAGATAGATGTGCCGGGACATAGTATGGCACTTCTTACTGCATATCCTGAAATCTCGTGTACAGGTGGCCCGTTTCATGTGAATGTAGGGAACACGTTCTATACCAAAGAAGAGAATTCTCTTTGTGTCGGGAAGGAAAAAACGTTTGCCATACTCGATATGATATTCGATGAGTTAGTGGATTTGTTCCCTTCTTCGTATATCCATATAGGTGGCGATGAGTGTTACAAGGGCTTTTGGGCGAAATGTCCCGATTGCAGAGCTCGTATGTCGTCGAAGCAGTTACAGAATGTCGAGGAACTACAAAGCTATTTCGTAAAAAGAGTTGCCTCTCATATGCAGAGTAAAGGAAAACACGTCATCGGTTGGGATGAGATTCTTGAAGGAGGATTGGCCAAGGATGCCATTGTTATGTCGTGGAGAGGCATGAAAGGTGGCGTGGAGGCTGCCCGGCAGGGCCATCGTGTGATCATGACGCCATTTGAGCATTGTTACCTCGATCTGTACCAGGGAGACCCTGCCGTAGAGCCTAATACATATTCGATGTTGAGATTACGAGACTGCTATAAGTTCTCGATTGTACCCGATAGTATCGATGCCTCTTTTGTTTTGGGAGGACAAGGTAATTTATGGGCCGAATCGATTCCTCATTATCGTCAGGTGGAATATATGACTTGGCCTCGCGCTATGGCTATTTCGGAGACGCTTTGGAATGAGACGGACTCTCGTAATTGGGACTTTTTTATCCAACGGGTGGAGAGCCAATTTAGATATCTCGACCGGTTGAATGTCAATTATGCCCGAAGTATTTATGATCCTATTATATCGCCTTCCATAAACGATGGAGAGTTGAAGATAGAGTTGACGACTGAAATTAGTGGGTTGGATATATTTTATACATTTGATAACACAAATCCGGACTGTTATTCCAACTTGTATACTACGGCTCTCACTGTCCCTAAGAATGCTACTATGTTAAAAGTAGTTACTTACAGGGGAAAATGCCCAATAGGAAAGCAGATAAATCTTACAATAGAAGAATTGAAGGAAAGAGCTAAGAAAAAGGAATAAGTGCGTTTTCATTGGTTGGTCGATGAAACCGCATGGAATGAAAGGACCCCGTCTGATAGATAACAACGACGAGGTCCTTTTTTCAATATTCAGGAAATCTCCGATGGAATGATATGCCAAGCATATTTACAGAATAGATCTTTATTCTTAGATGAATGGAAGAAAATTACATATCATGTTTATATATTATAATACGGATTTATGTATCAACTCTCTCAGCTCTCTATTGAAGGATTCAATAGTTATTGTCCATAGTCGTTGCTTATATAATATTAGTTTTTACATAATTTATGGCTTGGCTTCCTGCTACGAAGTGTTTTATAAAGTTATTATTAGGCGAAAGAGCTAATAAATAATCATTAGAGTTGATCTGGATAAATTGCACATTTTTATTTGTCTACTCCTGTTTTCCACGGTTTTTATAAAAATGCAACAATATGTTGTATAACATATAAAAGCAGGTGTTACGAAATGAGATTTTTTGTGTATTATTATTGAACGGCAAAAATAAAAAACAGAGAGATTTTAAATTTAGTTAAGTAAAGAAGTAAAATTTTATGAAATTGTACTCATGAAACACATTGTATTAGGCCGTAGGCCAGTATGGCTGCGCTCAATCTTGATTTTATTTTTATTGAGTGGAGTTATATTGAGCACGAACGCGCAAGATCCTCATTTATCGATCGACTTAAATAAAGTTACGATAAAACAATTTTTTGATGAAATACAGCGTAAAACCGATTATACATTCTCTTACAGGGAAGGTGTATTGGATAATGACAGAGATGTGGTGGTTTCTGCAAAGAATAAAAGCCTATCCGAAATTCTTACGTCGGTATTGAAGCCGAAAGGCCTGAGCTTTTCTATTCAGGCGAAATCGATTGTGGTTACACGGCAGACTTTGGCTGCCCAACAAAGTACGGTGAAGGGTCGGGTAGTAAATAGTTCTGGCGAGCCTCTTATCGGTGTGACAGTATATTCGAAAGATAATAAAAGAGGTGTTGCTACCGATATCGATGGAAATTTTTCGATTCGAGTAGGTAGCGGAAAAACTTCATTGCAATTCACTTATGTGGGATATAAACCGGAGACGGTTCCTGTGAAAAATAGAGATTTTATTGCTGTGACCATGGAGGAAGACAGCCATATGCTGAATGAAGTGGTAGCGGTGGGCTATGGTGTAATGAGAAAAAGTGACCTAACGGGGTCGGTTACCAGAGTGGGCAACGATAAAATCGCCAATACGCCGACAGTACGATTGGATCAGGCTTTAACAGGTAAAGTGTCGGGTGTACATATTACCAATACTACGGGAGAGCCGGGTGCGGCCACTAATATTCTTATTCGTGGCGGTAATTCCATATCGGCTAGCAATGAGCCTCTTTATGTCATTGATGGATTTATTGGTGCGGGGGATTTGAACTTGATTGACCCGAACGATATAGAATCTATAGAGATATTGAAAGATGCAGCAGCCACTTCTATATATGGTTCTCGTGGAGCGAATGGAGTTATTATCGTGACTACGAAACGTGGTTCGGAGGGGCGGAATGATGTTACAGTTAATGCCTACGTAGGTGTGCAGCAAATCGCTAAGCGGTTGGAGATGCTGAATGCCCGTGAATATGCTGTAATGTTGAACCAACAAGATGTATTGTCGAATCAAGAACCTTCTATTGAAAATCCAAGCGTGTATGGCAAAGGGACCGATTGGCAAGATGAAATATTGCGACTGGCTTTTATGCAGAATTATCAGGTTGCCGCCTCCGGTGGAAATAAAGATGGGCGATATTATTTATCTCTAAGTATGTTCGATCAGGACGGTGTAATCAAGAATTCGGGAATCAGACGCTATCAAACTCGTCTCAATTTGGATAGAAAGATGAGGCATAACATAAATATCGGTGCGAATTTCCAGTTCTCCTATACTCAGAGAGAGCCCAACTTGGTAAGTTTAGGCGGATTTGATTATCAAAGTTCAGCATTAGCAACACCTCCGACTATGAATATTTATAATGAAGATGGTTCCTATGCTTCCGATAGCCCATCGAGAGTCGTAAGTAATGATATCGATAATGTTGTAGCTCAATTGAACGAACGTAAAAAACAGGAAAAGGCAGCCAGTATATATGCCGGAATATTTGCCGAGTGGGAGGCTATCAAAGATTTGAAATTTAAGACATTCCTCGGATTAAATGCAGGTACTAATAAGACGAGTGAATATAAGTCTAGTATGTTGCCGACCATGAGGCAAAATAAAATCAAAGGCGAAGCTTGGATAAACCAAGGGGAGAGCTATTCTATTCTTTGGGAAAATACGGTGAATTATATGAAAGAGGTTGCGAAAGGGCATCATATAACTGCATTGTTAGGTTATACCTTGCAGACTTCCAGAAGCGAAGGGCTCAGCTTGTATGGCAAGAATTTTACCAACGATTTATTGACTTGGAACAATTTGGCTGATTCGGAAACTTCGACTCGGTTAGTTGGTAGTTCGGCTTCGGAGTGGGCGATTATATCTTATTTGGGTAGAATCAATTATTCGGCGCTTGATCGTTATTTGCTTACCGTTACAGGCCGGTACGATGGCTCATCTCGGTTGGGCCGGGACAACCGTTTCGCTTTTTTCCCGTCTGTGGCCGTGGCATGGAGGCTGTCAGAGGAACCGTTTATGAAACAGTTCTCCAATTTGGATAATTTGAAGATTAGAGCTAGTTATGGCCTTTCGGGAAATCAAGATATTGCTCTTTATCAAACTTGGCCTTTGATGAAACAACAAAATGTGATATTGACTGGTACCCCACAAATAGGATATATTCCCGATCGAATGGGAAATGATGAGCTTAAATGGGAGACAACTTCTCAATTCGACTTCGGGGTAGAAGCCTCTTTCTTTAAGTCGAGGTTAAATATAGAATTCGATGCTTATATCAAAAATACAAAGGACCTTTTATTAGATGTGGAGTTTCCTTATACATCGGGGTTTAAGAATGGATTTATGAATGTCGGCAAGATCTCTAACCGGGGAGTCGAGTTGATGATTCGTAGTACGAATATCTCAACGAACGATTTTACATGGTCGACTGAATTCAATATTTCCCATAATAGGAATGAAGTAGTGGCGTTGGGGCCGGATAAAGACTTTGAATATACGTTCCGTCCGGGTTTGGGAAATCATCCTTATACTTGGTTGAAAGTGGGTGAGCCTGTGGGTGCGTTTTATGGGTATATCATGGATGGTATTTACAGAACGAGAGAGGAAATAGAGGCAGGTTGCGAACCTAATGCTTCTCTCGGACAAAAAATCTATCGGGATATTAATCATGATGGTGTTATTACCATAGAGGATCAAACGACGATAGGTGATCCGAACCCCGATTTTTTTGGTGGATTGAGTAATACATTTAGGTATAAAAACTTTACCTTGAATATATTCCTTCAAGGTACGTTCGGGAATGATATTTTGTCGGGTGGCGATTTCCTGTATGCCACGGTCGATCCCCGTTTCGTGAACCAATATAAACGAGTGAAAGACTTCTGGTCGTTGGATAATCCAGGCGCGAAATTCCCTAAGCTCTACTCCAATGATGAGTATCAACCGTCGACTTATATGGTTCATGACGGATCTCACTTGAAAATAAAGAGTGTAAGTCTATATTACAATTTCCCGGTGAAAAAATGGAGACGGAACAAAGTGATTTCGGAGTTGCAATGTTATGTGACGGGAACCAACCTTTTTACGTTTACATCTTATAAAGGATATGATCCGGAGGTAAATACTGGCGCAGAGGGTGGATATAATGTGTATTCTGCCAATGTGCTTAGAGGTATGGACTTTACGGCCTATCCACCGGCGAGAACATTTACTTTTGGTGTAAAATTGACGTTATAAAAAAGAAACCATGAGAAAATTAAGAATGATCATATTGGGAATATTGGCGGTTTGTATGGGTTCATGTACCGATCTGTTGGATAAAGAGCCTATTTCCCAGCTCAGTGTAAATAACCTTTTTAATACGGAGGAAGGCGCAGATGCGGCAGTCGTGGGTTGTTACAGTTTCCTGTATAAACCGGGCTATTATTGGCAAGAGCGGTGGGTGTTTGCGTTTGAAGGAACCGATATATCAGGGAACGGTGGTGGTTCGGCCAATTATCAATGGACTGCCGGTGAAAACCGTTGGAGCGATTGGTGGCTCACGACCTATCAGGCGATTTGTGCTTGCAATGTGACAATTACCAGACTTGGAATGTCGGCTATCGATAGCGACGTAAAAGAAAAATTGTTGGCCGAGGCTCGTTTTTTAAGGGCGTTTTATTATTATCATGCTCTTACTTATTGGGGGGGAGTCCCTCTGTTGAAAGATGAGATATCGTCGCTCGATGAAGTTAAATATGTAAAAAGAAGTTCTCGTAAAGAATTGGCCGATTTCATTATCGAAGAGGCCGGTGATGCCGCTAAGATTCTTGATAAAGATCCTGCTGTCGCTACCCGGGCAAGTAAAGGGGCTGCATTGATGTTGAAAGCGAAGGTACAAATGTGGCAAGAAGAATGGGAAAATGCAGTAAAAACTTGTGAGGAAATTAAGAATTTGAAAAAATATGATTTGTTTGATAATTATAGCGAGGTTTTTTCCGAGCAATATGAAAATCAGAAAGAGCATATTTTCTCTGTTCAATTTGATCCCGGTTATACCGAATTTTCTGCTCATATGTTATGGTATTTAGGTCCAAGTAAAGACGAGTGGGATAAATTCAATGGTCTTGGTGGTAGTTCGGCTCCAGAGTCGTTTTATGAAAAATATGACGAATGGGATTATCGGTTAGAGCAGAACTTAGCAAAGACATGGCGTAATCAGCCGTTTAAGGATAGCCGAATCGCTATTCTCAAATATTGGGATCGTACCGGATCGCAAATGTTGGATCATGATGGTCTAAACTTCCCTGTATACCGATATGCCGATGTATTACTGATGTATGCGGAGGCATTGAATGAGTGGAAAAAAGGTCCTACAACCGAGGCTTATGAGGCTGTGAATGAAATCCGTCGTCGGGCAGGAGTAGATGAGATAGAGAACTATGATTACCAAAAATTTAAATTGTTCATTCAAGACGAGAGAGCCCGGGAATTGTGTTATGAAGGGCATCGCCGATTCGACTTGGTACGGTGGGGCATCCTTGTAGAAACGGTTAAGAAAATTAGTAAAGAGATAAATTCCAGAGGTGACGAATATGTCGATGAACGGCATAATCTTTGTCCTATTCCCGAGACCGAAATTATTAAAAACGGAAATTTAGAACAAAATCCCGGATATGAAACCGCTAATAAATAAGTTGAGCCATGAAATCTATAATTAAAATAATTTTAATTTTTTTATCTGTAATTGCTTTTGTCGCCTGTGAGAAAGACGACGAGGATTTTTCTCCCAAAGACAGTTATTTGTATGTATGGAATGTGCGTACATGGGAAGTGGATACGGAAAGTAAATTGTCCGATATAAAAGTCACTTACTTTTTTAAGGGTGATACGGCTCGGGTAAAACAGATAAATTTTTGGGTTATAAAGGAGAATAGTACTTTGTATGCCGAAGAGGCTATGCAACATCAGGATAGGGCTTTCCAATTGACCGAAATTCAGAACGATCCGGATCAAAAAGAGTATAAAAATCAATGTTCGTTCCGTTTCCCAGAAACGATAACAACGGACTATGATGGAGATCCTTTTATACCGGGTGAAGGATATCGTTTGGTCGTGAAGGCATTGGGTAAGGACGATATGATTGTCGACAGTCCTACGATAGAGTCGGGGGTGTTTACGATATATGATCCAAACGCTCCTGAAGAAGAGGAATAATAACCTTATTTAAATAATACCATTATGAATAAAAAATTAATTGTAAGTTTTTTGTCTTTTGTTTCTTGCTTTTGTCTGTTTGCACAGACAGAAGGAAACAAGGCTTTTCAACTGAATGTGAACAATGGAGATGCTTATCTCGATTGCGGTGATGTGAGTGAATTGAATAATACATCTCAATATACGATCGAGATGTGGGTAAATGTGACATTGAATGATTTGCCCGACCGTTTTATCATCTTTAAGAAAGA
>NZ_JAIJHU010000015.1:0-54031 GCF_022723415.1 Barnesiella sp.
GTTTTATAATGATTATAAAAGTCTTTTTTCAATCTCTCGTCTGCTTCCATAAAAATTGTACGTAGACCCAATTTTTTGATAAAGCCCAAAGGTTGATTCTTTTTTATGATAGACTCCGACTCTTCGGGGTCCGGGTTCTGCAAAATCCTACCGCAAACAGGAACAGTTATCAGTTTAGCTTGTTTCGTACACGACTTGACTAAACCTTGAAAAGATAACAAACCGCCTTTCATCCATTTTTCATATTTCATCTTTTCCCTATACACGAATTCTTGTTTATGTTTGACGATTTTCATGCCGTTTCTGTAATCGGAACTCCACAAAAAAGACATTTTCCCCTTCTTACCAACTATGACAAACGGAAGGAATTGGGACTGATTAATACCATCGGATATCATTGGAATCACTACTATTCGTTCTTTTCCCTTCAAAACAAACCGTTCAGGAACACAGTTAAAACTAAGTTCTATACTATCTCCTACAACCTGTATTCGTATTTCGGTGATAGATAGTTTCCCTCGATGAGTTGTTTCACTAGCCATCGAATCAAAACAAACAAGTACCAGCAGCGAAAAAAAGAACAGTATAGTCAAAGTATGAATTATATATTTCATCATTCGTTTATTTATTAATATTATAGATTAATGAAAGGCCAACCTTTGTCGGTCCTAAATAGGTTTTAGTAAAATGTTCCGACCTCGTACAACACCAATTTTTGTTATTCGATTTATCAAAATCAAGATGTACTATACCTAAACCCAAATAGGCTTCGATCGCCCATCTTCTCGAAAGCATCCAACTATACCCATACGTAAATCCTGCACCTGCTCCCCAACCTTCATACCTATATCCTTTATCGAAAATATGGAAAAACTTATGTCCGCCAATATTATATTGAGTTGCAATAGCATGAATCCCAATAAAATGTCCACCTGCCGGTTCACAAAACCAATATCTCAATTCAGGCTGAATCAGCCAATGCACAATCTTATCGTTATCACCTTTCTTTCCTTTCCTATTCCACGGATTATAGCCGCCGATTACATTCACACTCATTTGTGTTCCCCAATCGACCTCCAATCCAAGATTCGGAGTTGATGTCGCAGCGTATAAAAGATTTGTTTTGAGACTCCAACGTAAACTTTTATGCGTCCTATTTTTCCAAGAAGACTCTACATCGATATTAATTATTACACTATCCACCAACATATCATCATTACCGGCAATCATATCAATAGCTCGTTCTCCCGATTGTTTTAATAAAAAAGTATCTTTCGATACCGATGTATTTTTATATTCAACCAGTTTAGAAGAAAGTGCTGATGTTATCTTCTCTTTATATCCTATATCTGCCAAAACCGAGAGCTCCTCTTGCGCCACTCCCGAGAAACAAGTAAACATCACACCTAAAAAAGCGACTAAAATTTTATACATCAATCGTTTTAGCTTCTCTGTAATTGTATATTGCATTATCATTGCAGAATTTTAATCATCAATTAATCATTGTCCATGTCTCACCAAAAACATTAAAAATTTTGAAAAACAAACATGGACAGATTCATCTAAATATTATTAGCCATTAATCCCAAAAGAGTCTCATATAGAAATTAATATCTTCGTATTCACACCTATTCAACCCTACTATAATTGTTTTATAATCCCTTATAGCCTATTCTAATGGCTCTAATTATCTAACATTCATAAACATTAATTTGTTCTCGAAAAAACATTTTTACCGCAAACCGCTACCCAGAACTTATCCTTTTAGCTCAATTATAAATAGCGACTCATCACCAAGTTCGACATCTACTCCAAAAAGTTTTATTTTATACTAAAAATCAATCATTTACGAATCCAAAAAGTTAAAAAGTGAACAAATAATTTGGTTAATTCCCGAAAAACCTCCAACTTTGTCCCGATTTTATGGGTTCCCGGTAGTGAAGGAAGCGTCCTAAGCAAGAGGAACTAACCGCTGAAAATCAGTGGGGTCTGCCGTTTCGGTGCGATACCCTGACGTCAGATTTAGTATGAACCATAATACTTCATTATGAAGAAAACAAAGTCAGTTATTGGTATGCTGGCGTTGGTTTTATTGTTTTCATCGGCTTTCAATCCAGTAGAAACTGGATTAAAAGAAGGGAAACAGGCCCCAATGTTGAAATTAAAAAATTCAGAGGGAGCAGTTACTCTCAGGGAATTAAAAGGCCGATATGTTTTGCTGAATTTCTGGGCCGGATATGATGCTCCGTCTCGTATGGAAAATATACGGTTTGCCCGAGAAATAGACAAAAGTGAAATCGAAAACATCAGTCTCGTATCGGTATCGTTCGATACCAGTCGAAAAGTCTTCGAAGAGACGATCAAACGAGACGGACTAAACACCGCTACCCAATTCTATGACAAAGACGGTTCTCAATCGGATATATTCGACAACTACCGTCTGAACAAAGGATTCGCCAGTTATCTGATTTCGCCCGAGGGTGTCATCATCGCCAAAGACCCGAATCCAGAACAATTGACAAAACTTATTCGTCAATAATCAAAACCTCCGTTATGCTTCATTTACATAACGGAGGTTTTCTCTTTCTCCCCTAAACACTTCTCGAATTTCGGAACAACGCATTCCGACTCTACAAATTATTTCTTCCCATTCAATCACCTTAACAGGAGACTTTGAACTTTTATATTTTTCATTACATAACATTGCGACAGCAAACGATTTACATTATCTTTGCAAACAATTTCGGGAAAGGAATCCCTATAACCCAAAGGTCGCAACACAGACTGTTTACTTAAAATTTCGTTACAAATGATCATAGCCAGTCAGAAAAAAAAGGAAAATATTGCCGAATACTTGCTGTATATGTGGCAAATCGAGGATATTATCCGAGCTTACGGGCTGGATATAGACCAAATACAAAAGCATATCATCGATTCTTATGACTTACCCGAGGAACAAAAAAAGAGCATGCGGGATTGGTACGAATCACTCATCGATATGATGCACTCGGAGGGTGTAGAAAAGAAAGGCCATCTACAACTGAACAAAAACGTACTTATCGACTTGACAGATTTGCACCTGCGTTTGCTGAAATCTACCCGAGAACCGTTTTACGGAGCAGCATTTTTCAAGACTCTGCCCTATATAGTGGAGCTGAGAGCCAAATCGGGAGAGGGAAAGACCGGTGAATTGGAAACTTGTTTCAATGCGTTGTACGGAGTATTGTTACTGCGATTGCAGAAAAAAGAAATCCAATCCGACACACTGAAAGCAATTCAACAGATATCGACTTTCCTTTCGATTCTCGCCGAGAAATACAAACAGGAAAAAGCCGGAGAATTGGAACTGGAATAAAACATAAAATGCGATGACTAAGAAAATTCTTATTACGGGCGCTAACGGACAGTTGGGACATGAAATGCGGAACGCATTGAAAGGTAACAACCGTTTCGAATGTATCTTTACCGATGTCGCCGAATTGGACATCTGCAATGCCGAAGCCGTAAAACAAATCATAGCCGACAACCATATCGACTATATCGTCAACTGTGCCGCCTATACCCAGGTAGACAAAGCGGAAGACAATGCCGAACTTTGCAAAAAAATCAATACCGATGCCGTCGAAAACCTTGCTCGCGCGGCTGCCACTTACGGAGCCCGCATGATTCATATCTCCACCGACTATGTTTTCAACGGAAGAGGTTACCGTCCTTATACCGAAGATGTGGTCCCTGACCCGCAATCGGTTTACGGTTCGACCAAACTGGAAGGCGAAAAAATATTGACCGACATCTGTCCCGAAAGCATTATCATTCGCACAGCATGGTTATACTCTCCTTACGGCAACAATTTTGTCAAAACCATGCTGCATTTAGGAGAAGAACGGGAGGAGTTATCGGTAGTCGCCGACCAGATAGGCACGCCCACTTGTGCCGCCGACCTCGCACAGGCAATCCTTGTCATACTGCAAGCGGATACATTCGTGCCGGGAACATACCATTTCTCCGACGAAGGGGCATGCAGTTGGTATGACTTCACAGTAACTATTCACAGGCTGGCCGGGATCACGACCTGTCGGGTGACACCGATACGAAGCGACGAATATCCCAGTAAGGCACACAGACCTTTTTACAGTGTCCTCGATAAAAGTAAAATTAAAAAAACATACGGGCTGACTATTCCTCACTGGTACGAAAGCCTGTCGAATTGCATAAAATTATTACAAGAAACCCATTAATAACGTGAGTACACTTACAGAAGAAATCAGTAAACGTAGAACATTCGCTATTATCAGCCACCCGGATGCAGGAAAAACGACACTAACCGAGAAACTGCTTCTTTTCGGAGGAGCTATTCATATTGCCGGTGCTGTAAAATCGAATAAAATCAAAAAGACCGCCACTTCGGACTGGATGGAGATAGAGAAACAACGCGGTATCTCGGTCGCCACGTCGGTCATGGGATTCAATTACGGCGATTACAAGATAAATATTCTCGACACCCCGGGTCACCAAGACTTCGCCGAAGATACATACCGCACACTGACAGCAGTAGATAGCGTAATTATCGTAGTCGACGTTGCAAAAGGTGTTGAAACACAAACTCGCAAACTCATGGAGGTGTGCCGTATGCGCAACACACCGGTAATTGTGTTTGTCAACAAACTCGATCGTGAGGGTCGCGACCCGTTCGACATTCTGGACGAATTGGAAGCAGAGTTGAAAATAAACGTACGGCCCCTCAGTTGGCCTATCAACATCGGACAAAAGTTCAAAGGAGTTTACAATATCTACGAACAGAACCTAAACCTATTTACACCGAATAAACAAGTCGTCACCGAACGCATCGAATTAACCGATGTGAACAGTCCCGAATTGGAGACCTACATAGGAGAACAAGATGCCGAAAAGTTACGTGCCGACCTCGAATTGGTCGAAGGCGTCTATCCCGAATTTA
The DNA here is from genome assembly GCF_022723415.1 of Barnesiella sp. Lineage (NCBI taxonomy): Bacteria > Pseudomonadati > Bacteroidota > Bacteroidia > Bacteroidales > Barnesiellaceae > Barnesiella > Barnesiella sp. The sequence goes on from NZ_JAIJHU010000015.1 coordinate 4,958, forward strand.
ACACGGAGGATTATTTAGCAGCCAAAATGGCTCCCGTATTTTTCGGCTCGGCGCTAAATATGTTCGGAGTAAAAGAATTGCTCGATTGCTTTGTGAAAATAGCACCTGCGCCCAAACCCATTCAAGCGGTAGAAAGAATCGTCCGACCCGAAGAGGAAAACTTCACAGGGTTCGTATTCAAGATACACGCCAACATGGATCCCAATCATCGCAGTTGTATTGCCTTCGTAAAAGTATGTTCGGGAAAATTCGAACGAAATGCCAATTACAAGCATGTGCGCAGTAACAAGATGATGCGCTTTTCGAGTCCCACGGCATTCATGGCACAGAAGAAATCGGTGGTCGACGAAGCTTATCCCGGCGACATCGTCGGGTTGCCCGATACAGGCAACTTCAAAATAGGCGATACGCTCACCTGTGGCGAAGAATTGCACTTCAAGGGGCTACCGAGTTTCTCGCCCGAAATGTTTAAATACATCGAAAACGATGATCCGATGAAGTCGAAACAATTGAACAAGGGTATAGATCAACTAATGGACGAAGGTGTAGCCCAATTATTCGTCAGTCAATTCAACGGCCGTAAAATCATCGGGACAGTAGGACAACTACAATTCGAAGTTATCCAATACCGATTGCTACACGAATATGGAGCGCAGTGCCGTTGGGAGCCCATTAGCCTTTACAAGGCTTGTTGGATAGAAAGCGACGACCCACAGGCTCTCGAAGCATTCAAAAAACGGAAACACCAGTTCATGAGTGTAGACCGCGATGGTCGCGATGTCTTCATGGCCGATTCGAACTATGTTCTACAAATGGCTCAAACAGATTTTCCCAAGATAAAATTCCATTTCACAAGTGAATTCTAACCGAGCCTCTTCCTCTATATGGCTAACGCCCCACAAAGGAAGGGTTTAAAAGTAATCTACTTCTCCCCTATGGCACGTCGTGCCATAGGGGAGAAGCTGAAAAACAATAGTCCCGAAGAGAGGGGTTGATAATGCCCTCTTTCGTAAGACATGAAATATTGAGACCCTACCCTCGGTCGCCAACCAAAAAGAACAATTGCAACCTTATACCATCAGGGAATTTCAATACCCCATATTTGATTAGGTTCTATTCTCTTGAAATAGACAACCTTCTTTTTATTCATAGACGACAAGACCAACCGACCGTCCATATTCGTCCCTCGATAATAATTTAATGTAAATTCGGCAGGAGTATATACTCTCGAATCTTTATCGGGAACATATTCAAAACGTTGCTCCGACTCCAACCACATAGAATCTGTGACCAAATGTGTATCCCAAATCAATATCTTATTGACCGTTTTTGAATGAGGAGGAACTGTATCAAGCCTCCCGGAGCCACACAAAGTCCTATAATCGACAACCGCATAAGCATCCGTTTTATTCATCGTCACAATATCGACAGAATAAATACCCGATTTGTCATATTCTTCCTCACAACCGAACAAGAAAAGAACAAAAGCAATAGCCGAATAAATAAAAGGCTTTTTCATTTCAACGTTGTTTTTCGATAGGTTAATCATATAAAATACAATCGATTTTTGCCTCCCTATTCCCCTCCGGCAGACGTTTAAAACTAAAAAAGCGTAGGGAACTTACCTGTTTACCTTACAAGAGGTACGACCAAGTAACCACGCAGAAATAAACAGCTCCCCCACGCCGACCGATATATACCTGCACTCCCGTGCGCATATATGGCAAGCATGAGCGTTTGCACTGTTTATCCTTCTGCTAAAAATTGGTCGTTTTCTTGTAAAGGATAAAACAAAACGCTTCAAAAAAATATGTCTGTCGAACAGACCAAACAGCCGAACGACTTGGCGAAGATAGTGTAAAGGGAAATTAAAAACAAGTTTTATATTGTGTTTTTATCTCCTAATTACATAAAGCCTATATGTATACGATACAGAGAAAATCCCACGGAACTAACCATACTTGAATGCTGACTATTGAACTCGATTACAAGAACAGTAAGAAAAAGTTAATAAAGTCATTTAATAAAAAAATCCCCGGAAAGAAATTCTTTCCGGGGATATATACTTGGAGAGTGTTTCAAAATTTAATTTCTCTCTACTGCCAAGAAGGCTCTATTTCAATCAAAAACGATTAAATACCCAACTCTTTTTTAATCGCTTCGATTTTGGCATCGGCCGCTGCATTGGCTGCATCATAATCGGCATAGTTATCCATCTTGATACCACGCACTTCGATATAAAATTTGATTTTAGGTTCTGTACCAGAAGGACGAATAGAGACTTTGGAACCATCTGCCGAAAAATATTGCAAGACATTGGAAGTTACAGGCATATCGAGTTTCGATTTCGTACCATTCACCACATCGGTAGCTTCAAGCGATGCATAATCTTTTATAAGAATCACAGGAGAACCACCGAGTTCTTTCATAGGATTCTCACGGAAATTCTTCATCATGGCGACTATCTCCTCGGCTCCCGATTTTCCTTTACGAACGACCGAGATACCCTTTTCTTTGGAATATCCATATTTAATATAGATATCCTGCAACATTTGGTACATAGTCATACCTTTGTCTTTCGCCCAAGCGGCGATTTCAGCCATTAAAGAAATAGACGATACAGAGTCTTTGTCGCGAACGAAATCTTCGGGCAAAAATCCGTAGCTTTCTTCTCCGCCACCTATATAGCGGGCTTTGCCTTCGTTCTCACGAATAACAGAAGCAATCCATTTGAAGCCTGTATAGCAATCGTACATTTTGAATCCGTTCCGCTCGGCGATCGTCTTGATAGTCTCGGTCGTCACAATAGTCTTAACGATATATTCGTTACCTTTCAGCAGCCCTAATTCTTTATTACGGGTCATCAGGTAATTGAGGAATATCATCACAATCTGATTGCCATTCACCAAAACGAATTCTCCTTTATCGTTACGCACAGCGATACCGATACGATCGGCATCGGGATCAGAAGCCATGACCAACTCGGCATCGGTTTCAATGGCTTTCTTAATAGCCATATCGAGAGCCGCAGGTTCTTCGGGATTGGGAGAAACGACAGTCGGAAAATCTCCACTCACAACATCTTGTTCGGGAACGTGAATGATGTTGGTGAATCCGAAGTTTTTCAACGAAGCAGGAATCAACTTCACACCCGTACCATGTATAGGCGTGTATACGATTTTCATATCGTGATGATGAGCAATGGCCTCGGGACTAAGCGATAGAGTCTTAATACGGTCGAGATACCGACGATCTATTTCCTCTCCGATAATCTCGATCAGCTCTGCATTTCCCCGGAACTTCACATCTTTCACCGAAGTGATTTTATTTACTTCGTCTATGGTATTCTTATCGTGAGGTGCTATCATCTGTGCCCCGTCGTTCCAATAAGCCTTATATCCATTGTATTCTTTGGGATTATGCGATGCTGTAAGTATCACTCCACTCTGACACCCCAACTCTCGAATGGCAAAAGAAACTTCGGGAGTAGGACGCAAAGCATCGAACAAATATACTTTAATACCATTCGCCGAAAAAACATCGGCAGCGACCTCGGCAAATTTGCGGCTGTTGTTCCGGCAATCGTGACCGATAGCAACCTTTATCTGGGGCAGGTCGGCAAAGGCCTTTTTCAAATAATTGGACAATCCCTGAGTAGCAGCTCCCACCGTATAGATATTCATACGATTCGTTCCGGCTCCCATAATTCCACGCAGACCACCCGTACCAAATTCGAGATCCTTATAAAACGCCTCTATCAAATCGGTCTTATCTTCGTTATCGAGCATGGCACGCACAGCGGCCTTTGTTTCTTCGTCATAGCCATCGCCCAACCATATTTGAGCTTTGGCGGTCACCTGTTTCAATAAATCTTCATTTCCCATATCGTAAAGAATTCAATAGTTAATTATCTTCTGTCACAAATTTAGTTATTTCAACGAGACCACCACACTATTTAAGCAAAAGTTTCTCATTAATTTAACATTCAGTAATCCAAGAGCTACCTCACTCTCCCAAACAATTCCCGACAAGGCTCAATACTTCGGAGGCGTTTCGAGAAAGCGATCGCCCGTCTGCCGCACGATTTCTTCATAGTACTCTTGGGAATATCCGGGGAAAAGTGGAGAATCTGGCAATCCATAACCATTATCCTTGAATTTTCCATTTTCTTCTTGCTTTACATTTCCATCGAGGAATTTCACCATAAGATACTCACCTAGCTTCTTCCAACGAGCGGTCGAGGCTTCGGCGGCATCGCAACTATATTGCGTGAGGTAGGCAATAGCCTCTTGGGGAGAGGTCGCATACAACTCGACAGCCGCCTTATCGACCGCCGGCTGACGGAGATTCAACGAGGTTTCGACAGCCGACTGGACTTTGCGAATATCTCCTATCATAGGCTCATAACGAGCATAAGCCATATTCGCCACCCAATTATGAATCCAAAAAGCCGAGGTCCATGAGAAATCATACATCGATCCATTCTCCGGACTAAAACATTCGGGAACCTGTGTAATACCACAATACATCGGGATATAAACACATGTATTGGCATCATCGACTCCGAACCAAAGTACACCACCGACAGGATCGGGCAACCAATTCCGCATTTGTCCGACTAACGTAAATCCGGTCTGCTGCGTGGCAATGGCTCGTTCCATGCAGTAGGATTTGCCATCTACCTCGAATGACATGGGGCGGAAACGATAAGGGACTTTGAATGGCCCAGCCCCTACATCTTGCGTCATATCGAAAGGCGTATCTTCGAAATGGTCACGCATAGCCTCTTTCATATCTTGTACAGATAACTTTCGCGAGGGTTTAACATAAAGCGGAAACGGTTCAGCCGATTCTCCATTGACATAGGGCAAATAATTGTCCATCGTACTATCATACTTACGGAAGAAAGACCACACCCGAGCATCGCAAGCTCTCAAAGCTCCGAAATCGGCGGGTGAATAGGCTCGCGCAAAACTGAAATCTTTATTCAGCCCATCAAAATACCCCATCTCCCGAGCAAAAGAAATCACATCGGGAGAGTACAGGCAATTCTCTTTATCGTCCATAGGAATCTTGTGAATACGAGGATAATTGGCATGACCGGCGATACAATCGTCAGGAATACGAACCGCCACCCAAACGGCTCCCCGGCGTCCGGGGCCCTTGCCGATCAAGTCCAAAATCCATGCTTCATTGGGATCGGCAATCGTAAACGATTCTCCACTACTATAATATCCATATTTTTTTACAAGTCCGGTCATTACCTTTATAGCTTCGCGTGCGGTTTTCGCCCGTTCAAGTGCAAGTTGCATCAACGAGCCATAATCGATAATGCCTGTCGTATCGACCAATTCGGGACGACCACCCCATGTCGATTCCACAACAGTAAGCTGATGTTCGTTCATATTGCCCATCACGGCGTAGGTATGTTCTACCTGTTCTATTTCTCCCAATGGTTTATTCGTATCCCACTCTACAATCGAACGCATAGAGCCTTTTGGCCAATCGGCAGCAGGAGAAGAAGTCAAAGCTCCGTACAAAGTATGAGAGTCTGCCGAATAAGTAACCAATACACTACCATCGACAGTAGCCTGCTTCCCGGCAATCAATCCCGTACAAGCCCACACGTGGACAAAAAATCCTACCGTAAAAAAAACTAAAATCGCAATTTTCTTCATATCAAATAATTTTTATTTACCACACAAAAGAGTTCGTATAAGACTGCTCGTTGCCACACATATCGTAAACCACAACGTGCAACGTATGCTCGCTACCTTTTTTTACCCTGTTACTTTCGAGACGATATGAAATTCTACCTGTCTTCCCGTCTAATTCGAACAAAACAAATTTCCCGTCGATCTCTCCCCGATAACTTTTCAAACCACTTTGGTCATCGCTTATTTTCAAAATAACTTTTTCCCGAGTCGACCATTTGTCTGGTGCGATCGGAAGTATCGTCGGAGGCAATGTATCTACCGAAACGGCATAAGACCCGAACTCCGTAATTTTAGCCTTATACCAACCATTTGCATACTCCCCGCAAACCGGATAGGATCTATCATCGTCCAAACGAACCAAATAATATTGCCTTTTATCTGACAATTTATCCTCGGTCAACCGTACAGAAATTTCGGCAGCTTTATGCAAAGGGGGTACAGAAGATGCAATAATGTGAATATCGGAACAATATTTTCTCGAAGGAATCTTTCTTCTCGTAAAATCGAGATTTTCATACAAAGCTCCGGCCGGCACAAAAATGCCAAAATCGTCTTTTTTATAGAGATTATCTACTGCATAAGAGAAATATATCCCCTCTTTTTTAGGGAGTGGAGGTTCCTGCAATTTTCCAATCAATGAAAATTCGACAGAGGAACTATTCCCGTCATAATCGGTCAAAACATACCGACAACGATAGGCTCGCTCCTCATCGACATGAAGAATGCCTCTATTTTCTACTTGTTTATAAATAGACTTCAACCGATTACCCGGTGCAATATAAGTGCGCATAATCACTCCTTCTTCGGCAAAGCTATTAATATAACGAGTCTCGTCAAACGAATAACGATAGATATAGGTCGAAAAAAACAGGCTGTCATCGATATACAAATCGACTTGATGGACTCCATATTTATTCGTCGTACCCGTCATTCGATCATACGCCTCGATACCAAACGATACATCGCCCCATACCGGAACCGACTCCCCTATCGAGTAAGAACCGGCCGAAGCGCGCACCGCTTTTCTTTCCATGCGACGAGTCGTATTTCCCATCACCCCTTCATGCGTATAAAAAACGAGGTTACGAACTTCGGGAGCTACATCGTCTGTGATTAAAGGAGACAACCATTCCTGAGGATCCATCGGGTCTTGCGTATCGGTATCCCGTATATCCAAATGCAAATGAGGACCACCAGACGATCCCGAATTTCCGCTATATCCGATTATATCGCCTTGTGCGACAGGGATTTCACCTTCGGCAAATTCACAATCGATAGAAAAATCCTCTTGCTCATACTGCTGACGGCGAACAATTTCATCGATAAAAGGCGCAAACCGGTCCAAATGTCCGTAAACCGTAGTCAAACCCGACGAGTGATTGATATACACAGCTCTGCCAAATCCCCACGGAGAAACAACGACCCGAGAAACATAACCGTCGTCCATAGCATATACTGGCAATCCGATACGTCCTTGTGTCTTCAAATCAATCCCCGAATGGAAATGATTCGGTCGTAATTCTCCGAAATTAGCACTCATCAATAACGGAATTTTCAAAGGCGATATCATCTCACCTCTACCCACCGTTAAAATTAAAAAAGAAAATATCCCTAAAAATATAGGACGTAAATACATAATATCCCTCATTCTTTTCTATAACATGCAAATAATATAAAAGATCAGGCTTGAAATTGCCGGAACGCAACTTATCTGTATCCCCATCTTCGCATAATGCAAAGATAACGCAAGCGGGGACAATATGAAAATTTAAACATGTTCTTATCCATACAATTTTCTATTTTTTACAGTTCGAAAAATTTGAATGTAACTATAAGGGTTATACATTCTTTTTGTGTCATAATAATAAACAAAATTCAAAAAGCTCAAAACCATGAAAAAAATCTCACTTTTATCTATTTTCATCTTTCTTGTTCTAAATTCTATATTTGCCGTTACTTATGATAATTTATATGTGGTAGGCAATGCTTGTTCGGCCGGTTGGAATCCAGACGGAGCACTCGTCATGGTTCAAGAAAGTGAAAATATTTTTACGTGGAGCGGCCCATTAAAAAAAGACAACGGGAATCAAGAACGATTTAAATTACTCACAGCACGGTCTTGGACAACCTCACTGACCTGTAACTTGGAAAAAGCAGGCCATCAAATAATTACTTCGGGCGGAGAGTATGATTTATACATAAAATTAGAAACCGACGGTAAACCGGATAACGCTTTCCAAGTAGCGGAAACCGGAATATATACGATAGAAGTGAATACATCGTCCATGAAGATGAAATGCACCAAAATCGCCGATTATGAAGATCCCAATCTTGTATTTACCAAAGAAACATTCCATTCAACCTCGGAAGGGTCGCTAAATTACAGGAAATTGGAACCACCAACCATAGAAAAGGGTAAACAGTATCCCTTAGTTATTTTCCTGCATGGTGCGGGAGAGAGAGGCTCAGACAATGAAAGTCAGCTGAGATACGGTTCTGAAATGTTCACAAATCCCCAAAACCGAAAAGATTATCCTGCATTCGTACTATTCCCACAATGTCCTCTGTCCAATTTTTGGCCATTCGAGTCACAACCGGCCTCCTATGATGCTACAACTTTCCCAATCGATTATCCAACCTCCACACCGATCAAACTGGTAAAAGAACTCATCGATTCTTACCTTCAAATGGAAGAAATCGATAAAGACCGTATATATATCCTCGGCATTTCGATGGGTGGCATGGGTACATTCGATATAGCCTGCCGGTATCCCGAGACTTTCGCCGCAGCTATACCCATTTGCGGCGGAGTGAATGTAGAAAGACTAGACAACAAGGTAAAAAACATATATTGGCGACTTTTCCACGGCGACGCAGACGGAGTCGTTCCCGTAAACAATTCCCGCCAAGCCTACCAGAAACTTACAAATATCAAAGCTGACGCAGAATATATAGAAGTTCCCGGTGCAAGCCATTTCGTATGGGACGAGGTTTTTAAAAGAGAAGACTTTTTATCTTGGATATTCGCACAAAAACGTCAATCGACAGGAGGAAGCGATATTGAAACGGGTAAAACCGATACATCTTTACGATGTTATTGTTATAACCAAATGTTGTATATCGACACGAACGATCAAACGCCACTAAAAGCCAATGTATATACGACATCAGGTGCGCTAGTTCATTCATCTTGCTACAACAGGTCTTCTATCGTTTCACCTCTCACCTCATTGAAACCGGGGATTTATATTATAGAGATTCTTCAAGGAGAGAAGCGATACCATTCGAAAATTTCGTTATAAACGTCCCTGCAAAAAAAACTTCTTCTTACATACAATAAACAAGTCCGACCGATATAGATTCATTATCGGCCGGACTGTTTTACACGAATCTAACGCAACTAATTATCGCCCGGTAGCCTGCAAATAGGCTGTAAGTTTCTGTTGGTAAGCCGTACATGCCTCGGCATACTGATCATGGCTTTGCTGCATAAGCGACTGAGCATCGAGCAAATCGGACAGAGAGACAGTCCCCGCCTTATAATAATCGTTATTGAGACGAAGATTTTCGGTAGAAGATTCTATGGATTTCTCGGAAAGAAGCACTTGCTGATAGGCTTCCTGTAAATCGTTCCATTTGACTTCTATCTCAACCAACATCATTTCCCGGGAATCCTGCCGGGTATTTTCGGCTTGCTGCTTTTTTATTTTTTCCCGTTTAATGGCGTGCGAACCTCCCCACCATGAAGAAATAGGAACCGACACACTGGCAAAAATCATTCCGAAATCGGTATCTTTTTCCATCAAATCATGATAAATATACCCGGCTCCTACCCCCACAGAAGGAAGATTTTCTCCTCGCTTCATGCGCAGTTGCAATTTAGCAGCCTCCACACTCTTATCGAGCAGTTTACTTTCGGCACGATTTTCAAGTCCCGTCTCGGGGGCAACATAATAGTCCAACGGAGATACAGCCGAAGGAAAATCATCGAAAGCAATATCGAATTCACTCTTATCGACACCTATAAGTTGGCACAATAGCATCTTTGTCACTGACAAACCATTCTCTACTTTTAATCGATTCGCCATAATGTCTTGCTGTTGCAACTCCACTCTTAACAAATCGTTTCGTGTAGTAAGCCCCGCATCAACCGCTGCTTTTACATCTTTATATATTCCATTGAGTTGAGTTTCCAACGTCTCCAACGTACGCAACTTCTCTTTTAGTGCGACAATCTGCCAATAATATTGATTAACAGAGGCTTCTACCTGATCTTCTGTAAGAGAAAGCTGATATTCACTCACTTGTTTTCCTATATTTGCCAACTTATTCCCATTGACAATGCGACCACCCATAAATACAGGTTGAACCAAAGTCACCCCTGCCGTCTTCCCTTTCTTCAACATCTCCATAGATAAAGGCGGTATTCCCGGAACCGGCAGTGCCATATCCATCTGAGCCATTCCTTCACTGGCCTTGAAAATCGCACCTACCGCCGACACATTCGGGAAATAATTGGTAAAAGCCTCTTTGGAAGTTTGTTTGGCAGCCTCGACTTCAAACCGGCTGTTTTTCATTTTTGCACTATTTTCCAATGCCAATGTTCTACATTCTTCGAGTGTATAAAGTTTCTGCGCATTTGAAGATACCACGCTTAACATCAAACATAACGCAGGATATATAATTCGATTTCTCATAATTGTTCTTTCTTTCAATGATTTATACTTTTGCGATCAGCTCTGCTGAATATTAACCAATAGGCTACGGGTAATATCGTTACAGTCAGTACCATAGAAACAATAGTCCCGAAAAACACCACCGAACCCATAGGGGACCACAGCGGACTACCGCCAAGAATCATAGGAATAACTCCCATCGATGCAGCAGCAGAAGTAAGAAAAATAGGGCGCATTCTACGCTTCGCTGAGTGCAAAGCGGCTTCCCTAACCGTCAAACCTTCTTTTTCCCTTAGCTCATCGGCATAGTCGAGCATAATAATGCCGTTACGTACAAGGATACCCATCAAGCTCACAATACCCAATACGGCTGTCACACTCACATCGAGTCCCATTACCCAAATGCCGAGAGCCGCACCCAATAGACACAATGAAATGGAGCCCAAAACAAGCAACGCCATATTGATTCGGCGGAAATGAAACAGCAAAATAAAGAATATAACAACAATGGAAATAAACAGACCTCTCAATATCATATCCAACATCTCATTGTCTGTCTCCTCACTACCACCGACTTCAAAATCAACCCCATCGGGCAAATCGATTTTTTCAATCGCCTTTACGATCTCCTTAGTCAACGCAGCCGCATTGGAACCCTCCTTTACATCGGATTGTATCGAAATAGACGGTATACCGTTACGATGCGCGATTTGGGCATCGTGCCAGTCAGGCTCAATGTCGGCAATCTGCCTTACCGGGACAGAAACCGTACCCCCCATGCCGATACATATTGATTGCCCACATCTTCATATGAAGGTTCTATATTGCCACCATCTTTCAGGACCACATCGATAGGATAATCGCCGTCCCATACGGTAGTTACCGGCAACCCATTCCCCAAATGCATGGACAAACCGGTCGATAACAATGCCTTGTTAATACCCAATCGGCTCATTTCGTCGTCTTTCAATCGCAACGATACTCCGGGAAGTTGCCCTTCCCAATTATCATGAACCAGCGAAAGTCCATCAAATTCGGACATTACCGACTTTACCTTATCGGCCGCCAATCGCAAACTATCCCGATTATTCCCTTTCACTCTCATTTCAATCGGATAGGCTGCTTCGGAATATTCGAGTTGTTTAAACCGGACTCTGACATTCGGGAAGTAATTGAGATATTTATCCTTGTATTCTGCAATCATCTCTTCCGTAGCTTTATTACCAATGGTATTGACAATAAATTGGGCATAATTAGAACCCGGCATTTGAGGAGCATAACTAGTATGGAAACGAGGAGAACCGCCACCTTTAAACGAAGCTACCGAAACAACTCGACTATCTTGCCGAAGTATGGACTCCAAACTATCCGCCACAGCGGCTGTCTGTTCGAGTGCCGTACCAAAAGGCATATATATTTCCACCGCAAATTGATTACGCTCGGCAAACGGCATTAACTTCATCGGTAATGATAAAAATATAACAACACCAGCAACAATAGAAAGAAGTCCCACCCCCATCGTCCGAATCGGATGAGCAAAGCACTTAACAATCAATTTGTCGTAAGAAGATTGAAGAATCGTCAAGAACGAACGACGTTGCTTTTTCTCCTCTTTGGGCTGTTTTCTAAACCCCGTATGAATAAAATGATATTGTATGTAAGGAACTAGCAAAACAGCTACCAGCAAGGATAAAAACAAAATAATAGTTATCGCCCACGGGAAGGATTGCAAAAAATCGTTGATCATTCCCTGCGAGGTTATCAAAAACGGGAAAAACGTGATACTAATCGCCAATGTAGCCGAGAGGATCGATTTAAAGAACTCTTTTGCACTTTCTATCGCAGCAGTCCAACGGTCTATTCCGCTATCCAATTTTTCCATATAACAATCGATAATCACTATGGAGTTATCGACAATCATACCCAATGTAGCAATCAACGCCGCCAAAGTCACCGTATTCAATTCCAATCCACAAGCATAAAATACCAACAGGGACAGAAAAATAGTAATAGGAATCGTCGATGCAGCCACCGAAGCGACCCTCAAAGGCATTAACAGCATAACTACAATAATAACCGCAATAATAGCGATCAACAACTCTCTGAGGAAAGTCGTCACTGAATCTCCCACCACCTGTGATTGGTCGGTAATACGAAATATAGAAACATCATCGGGTAATTCCTTCTCATATTCTTCCAATACCTTATTGACGTCCTCACCCATTTGAACGATGTTGTTCCCCTCGCGCATCTCCATAGAGAGGACCAAACATTTCGTTCCGTTGTTCGTAATGTAAGAATCCGGCTCGGAATATTCCCGCACGACACGCGCCACATCTTTTAGACGTATAACATGCCCCTGCGGATCGCTAAAAATTATTTGATCAGCCACATCATTCACACAATCATATGCCTCGGATATGTGAATGGGAGCCACAAACTTGCTATTATCAACCGCCCCGCTCATCGTCGTAAAACCTTGCGCTAACAACTTTGTTGCTAATGTCGTGTTACCGATAGCATATCGGGCAAGTTTCGCAGGGTCGAGATAAACACTTATCTGTTCTTTCTGCACACCGAATGTTCGTAAATTACTTACCGCATCGATACTCCTTAATCGGTCTTTAAGTTCGTCGAGATAATTTTCCAGTTCCCGATAGGTCTTATCTTTCGATTCGATCGTTATCAACATGGCTGACGTATCGCCGAAGTCATCGTTAGTAACCAATGCCAATACCCCGGTCGGCAACTCGGATTTAAAAACCGCAGCCCGATGTTTGAATTTAGCCCAAAATTCATCTTTATCGGTTATATCGTCGTTCAACTCGACAAAAACGATCGCCATGCCATCTCGACTGAGTGAATGGGTCTTAGACTTTTTTACTTCTTTAAACTCAAAAATAAAATCTTCAAGCGGTTTAGTCACCTGCTCTTCCACCTCATCGGAAGTGGCTCCCGGATAAACGGCTATCACTACTCCCTGACGCACCGTAAAAACAGGGAATTCCTGTTTGGGCATCTTTATCAAAGCATATATACCCAAGAAAAACATCAATGAAACAATCAGAATGACAATCTGACGATATTTCATCGCAGCTTCTATAATACCTCCTTTTGTTTTCATTGTTCCGATACTTTCATATTTTCACTCACTTTCGATGCACCCTCGACAATCACCTTATCACCGACTGCCAAACCAGAAGAAATAATGACACCATTCCCCGACAAAGCGCCAACCGATACAGTCTGTTTCACCGCTACCCCGTCGTTGCAAAGCCAAACGAAGTGATCGCCATTATAATCTACCTGTACAACAGAATTGGGAATCACTATCTGCGAATTGTTCCGACTTCCCATGTTAACCACGCACACCATACCCGGCAACAACTCTCCCTGCCGGTTTTCTATCCTTGCAAGCGCCTTATAAGTGTGTGCCAGAGGATCGGCCGCAATTCCTTTTTCCGTAATCTTTCCAGAGAAAGATTTACCACCCAAAGCAGCTACTGTAACTGTTACATCGGCTCCCATCTTCACATCGGCAACTTCATTCTCAGGAACAGAAATATTCACATTCACCCAATCGATCTTCATCAGTTTAAATGCCGGTACTCCCGGAAGCACAGTACTCCCCGTATCTATACTTTTCTGAGCTATTATCCCCGAATATGGAGCTCGCAACTCGACATCTTTCAAATTTTTCTTGGCTATTTGCTCCATACTACGAGCCTGTTGCAAAGAACTTTGAACCTCTACCCACTTAATTTCGGGTAAACTTCCGCTCTTATGCAGTTGCTCCATACGAGCATAAGCATCCTCGGCTTGTTTCAAAGTAGACAATGCCGCATCATAAGTGCTTTGTAACGTAGTCTCGTCCAATCGAGCCAACAGCTCGCCTCGCTCTACCCGTTGACCTTCTTTTACATATATACACTCTACATACCCCGGGACTTGAAAACTCAACGAGGAAGAAGATTCGCCCTCAATTTCTCCTATATAACTGCGAGTATAGACTCCTTCTCGAAGAGACACCGTCCATGTCTTCACCGGAATCTCCCTGACAGCTCGTTCTTCCTTACTCGAAGACGTACATCCTATACTCGTCATTGACCATACCGCCAAAAACAAATAAGCAAATGCTTTACCATTCCTTTTCATACTTTTCTCCATTAAATTTTGATACAAAGATGACGCAAAGCCCTCCATCGACAAAGTCCTCTTTTTCACAGTTGATGTTCTAAAAGTCGTATTTAAATAATATTCACAGCTAAAATTCTAAGTTATTTAGTTACATTTGGGCAAAATATCGTATTTATGGATAAAAAAGGCATCGAAAGTTTCACTCTTGCCCAACTTTCGAAATTGATAAAAAGAAATAATCCCACGGGATTAGATGATGACTTCATCATTATCGGAGAAAATTTACCGAACACCGAATTGTTCAAATATCCTTGTCGAGTTGATGCTCTGGTAGCTGTAATATGTTTAGAAGGAGAACTAATATGCAATATTAATTTAAAGGAATATCGCATCACTACCAACATGATGATTATAAACACTCCTGAAAATATTATACAGGTAAAAGATATAGGTAATCGTAAATTTTATGGAATAGCCGTTTCAAGTGCTTTCTTCGAACAATCTTTCCTCGACGCACGAGACATGATTCCTCTATACATGCAAATACAAAAAGAACCTTGCTTTCATTTATCTAACGAAGATACTGATATTTTTTGTCAGTTTATCTCTCTCATGCAGCTCATTTGCCACACACAAGATACACCCAAGAAGACTGCAACGCTCCTAAGACTCGGTTCTGCTCTTATGTATAAAATTCATGACACGATACTTGCCCATGATTCACCCTCCAAAAATGAAATTAAAATGAGTCGGCAGGAAATCTTTTTCGGAAAATTCATCGCCCTACTCACCCAATATCACACACAAGAACGAAGCGTTACTTTTTATGCAGAAAAATTGTGTATCACACCCAAATATTTTTCGACTCTGATAAAGAAACAAACAGGAAAATCAGCGGCTCAATGGATCGATGATTATGTAATACTCGAAGCCAAAAATCTTCTGAAATTTTCGGGTATGAGTATACAGGAAATCGCCTATCATTTGAATTTTTCGACTCAATCGTTTTTTGGGAAATATTTTAAGCACCAAACCGGACTCTCCCCTAGCGAATATAGATCAAGCGAATAAATTTTTTCATACACCCACCGAGAAATTACTTTGCTTTTTGGAAAGAATTACCTATCGATTTTATAATTTATCCCCGCACGTCGCGCCTGTGAATGCTGGAATTCCCGACGAATACGATATACCTTCCCTCCTTTACGCAATCGGGCTCCGGTTTGGTGAAAGCTAAACGGGATATCGGCTGCTATACATTGTCGGCGTATATCCAACACCCAATCATAATCGCAAACCCTCGAATCCATACCCGACTCTCCTCCGACCGATACTTCCTCTATATCGTCATCGAGATAGCCAGACAAATCCAACGCTCCTAACAAGGGAGCACAAAACAATAGTTTATGCCGTATAGGCAACGAACGAAAAAGAGGTAACCGATAATTCACCCTGTCTTGATTTTCTACGGTACAAGCAATAGCGACATGGTCATAACCATCGCCCCAATCACTGGGCAAAGATACTCTGAAACGGTCTATACGTTTCGTCGGAATTAGAAACGATAGATCACAGCGTTCCCTAATTATAGCCCATGCTTCGGCTCTCCATTCATCGGCTTCTTCAAGAAAAAAATCAGAAGTAAAACACGTATATACCATTTCACCCGAGGGTACACGAAAATCACCGTTACGTTTACGACGCAAAGGTAAATCGAAAGCTGCCGTACGTGTCACGACGCTACTATCCTTATCATATCGACTATCTTGCCTATATACATAACAATGCCTACACCCTTCACTTATTTTATGACAACCATGCCACAAATTCCACGAAACCGACATACTCACACTCCCTATTTTTTTGCAAAGGCAGTCTCTGTCATACAGAAAATTACCACAAATATACCAAGACACAGCCCTGCATTTTATGCAAAGATAGCGAAAGGTGAGCGCAGAGGCAAATAGAATTCCTGTTTCCAATTCGACCATGCCGAACCATATCCTATTTTGTAGTTACAAAGACACAAAAAACGAAGGAGGTATGTCATGATAACAGACATACCTCCTCCACTTTTTATTCAATCATGTAATTACGATAAGAATCCAAGTAGAACACCGGCAGCCACGGCCGAGCCTATAACACCGGCTACATTGGGTCCCATAGCGTGCATCAACAGATAGTTTGTCGAATCGTATTCAAGTCCAATATTGTTGGAAATACGCGCCGACATAGGTACAGCCGATACACCTGCATTACCAATAAGCGGATTAATCTTCTTGCTCTTGGGCAATACAAGATTAAATATCTTGACAAACAACACACCCGAAGCAGAAGCTATGATAAATGCCATGAAACCTAAGGCGAAAATACCGAGTGTACTGGGTGTTAAAAACTCGGATGCTTGCGTAGATGCTCCCACGGTCATACCCAACAGAATAGTCACAATGTCGCACAAAGGACCACTCGCCGTCTTAGCCAAACGAGAGGTAACACCGCTTTCACGGAGTAAATTACCGAAGAACAACATACCCAACAACGGTAGACCCGAAGGCACTAAGAAGCAGGTAAGTAGTAACCCGATAATGGGAAACATAATTTTCTCATTCTGAGAAACCGCACGCGCCGGTTTCATACGAATAACCCGTTCTTTCTTCGTCGTAAGTAACCTCATGATAGGAGGCTGTATAACCGGAACTAAGGCCATATAAGAATATGCCGAAACCGCAATGGCTCCCATAAGATTCGGCGCCAGTTTCGATGAAAGGAATATAGCCGTAGGACCATCGGCTCCACCGATAATGGCGATTGCACCAGCCTGATCGGGAGCAAAACCAATAGCCAAAGCAACCATATAAGCTCCGAAAATACCAAACTGAGCAGCCGCACCTACTAACATCAATTTGGGATTAGCGATAAGCGACGAGAAATCGGTCATTGCTCCAATACCTAAAAAGACCAACGGCGGATACCAACCGGCACTCACTCCCTGATAAAGGATATTAAGTACCGAGCCTTCTTCATAAATACCAACTTCGAGACCGGCATCGATTTTGAAAGGAATGTTCCCGATGAGAATACCGAAACCGATGGGCACAAGCAACATTGGTTCGAAATTTTTCTTTATTGCCAAATAGATAAAGAACAATCCGACCAATATCATGGCCAAATGAGGGAGTGTACAATTGGCAAAACCTGTATATTCCCAAAATTGAACCAAATTATCTCCTAAGAAATCTATAAATCCCATAGCCTTATTCTATTATAATAAGTTCGGTTCCTTCGAGTACCGAATCACCTTTATTTACTTTGATGGCTGTAACTTTACCACTCTTGATAGCATTGATATTATTTTCCATCTTCATAGCTTCAAGAATAAGCACAGTCTGTCCCACATTCACCGTATCGCCAATTTTTACTAAAATATCATTGACAACACCGGGCAGCGGCGATTTTACAGCATCTGCACCAGAACTTACAGACGTGGGTTTGGAAATAACAGGTTCTCCCGTAGCCGTACGAGGAGCCGAAGAGGGTTTAGGTGCACTCACTTTTACAGGTGCAGCTTCTTCCATCTCGACATTATAAACAGTACCGTTAACCTCGACATGGGCTATGTTTTTTTCTATCTCTCCAACGGAAACTTTGTAAAGATTTCCATTGATTTTATACTTATATTCTTTCATAAGATTTTAATCGTTATTTTGAGAATTACTTTTTATTGGGAACTTCCCTCAAAGAATAAATTTTAGAGTTCCACGGCGAATACGCTTTCTTCACTTTGTTTATGGTTAGTATAGTATCTTCCACATCGTGTACTTCGAGATGTTGATATAAAGCCATAGCAATAGCGGCATACACTTCGCCCGATTCACGACCAAGACCTTTTTCCTTAGCCTCTTCCTTATCGGATATTCCGTGAACTCGCATAGCATTACGCTTTTTAACAAACACCGTTATTTGACCAATCAAGCGGAACATCAGATACAACATCAGCAATCCGGAAAATACAACAGCCATCGCCATAATAGCCATGCCTACACCAAAAGGATCATATTCCGAAAACATTTCGATCTTTTCATTCGAGTCGAGCGTAACGTTATTCGTACTTGGAGTCACATACCCCGATGTCTCATCACCGCCTTTGATGATCCACTGCCCTACACCATCTTCGATACGAGCATAAGAGTGGTCGGCAGGAATACCGGCAGGAACTGTCACCGAGTCTATCAGATCTTTTCCATTAGCATCATAAAGCCCAATCCAATTATCCTTATTGGGATCCAATTTAAAATTCACATGAAAAGTCCCTCTATTGGGCATATCATCTGCCCAAAACAGCAAATGCTGACGAGGAGGCATTTCTGTAAGTACATCGCCTTTGGGAATAGGATACTTTTTGGGATTATTCCTATCGTTTGTCAAATAGCAACTGCGTATATCGACAGTACCGAAGGTCGTATTAAATATCTCTATCCAAGCCGATTGACAACCGTAATCGTCCTGATAATTCGTCTCATTCGTAACCAAGACTTCATTAATACGCAATCCTTTGCGGCCCTGTGCCCACACCGAAGACATCGTAAAAACGGCGAACAGGAATACCCCTAAGATTTTTTTATTCATCGCTTATATACTTTAATGTATTACAAAGGAATATTTCCGTGCTTTTTAGCCGGATTTGTTAACTTCTTAGTCTGTAATTGCTGTAATGCACGTATAATACGGAAACGGGTATTACGAGGCTCGATAACGTCGTCGATATATCCATACTTGGCCGCATTATAAGGATTAGCGAACAACTTGGTATACTCGGCTTCTTTCTCGGCCATAAATTTAGCTGGATCCTCAGCTTCTTTGGCTTCTTTGGCATAAAGAACTTCCACGGCTCCGGCCCCACCCATAACGGCGATTTCGGCAGTAGGCCATGCGTAGTTCATATCACCCCGTAATTGCTTACAGCTCATCACGATGTGCGAACCGCCATACGATTTACGCAACGTGATAGTCACCTTAGGCACAGTAGCTTCACCATAAGCATAAAGCAATTTGGCTCCATGCAGGATCACACCATTGTATTCTTGTCCGGTTCCCGGCAAGAAACCCGGTACATCGACCAAACTTACAATAGGAATATTGAATGCATCGCAGAAACGCACGAAACGAGCAGCCTTGCGGGAAGCATTACTGTCGAGAACACCGGCCAAATATTTAGGCTGGTTAGCGACAATACCGACAGATTGTCCATTGAAGCGGGCAAAACCGATGATGATATTTTTAGCATAATCTCGCTGTATTTCCAAAAATTCACCATTATCGATAATAGCACCGATTACTTCGTACATGTCGTACGGACGATTAGGGCTATCGGGAATAATTTCGTTGAGAGAATCCTCTAAACGATCGATAGGATCATTACAAGGAACCAAAGGAGCTTCCTCCAAGTTGTTCTGCGGTATATAGCTGATGAGTTTACGAATAATAGACAGAGCTTCTTCTCCATTCTCGGCAGCGAAATGGGCTACACCCGATTTGGCAGAATGGACTTCGGCTCCACCCAAAGCCTCTTGTGTAACATCTTCGCCTGTAACGGTCTTTACCACTTTCGGCCCGGTCAAAAACATATATGAAATACCCTTCGCCATGATCGTGAAATCGGTCAAAGCAGGAGAATATACCGCACCACCGGCGCACGGGCCCAATATAGCTGAAATCTGGGGTATAACTCCAGATGCCATGATATTACGTTGGAAAATCTCGGCATAACCAGCCAAAGCATTGATACCTTCTTGAATACGAGCTCCACCCGAGTCGTTCAAACCGATACAAGGCGCGCCCATTTTCATGGCCATATCCATGACTTTGCAAATTTTCAAAGCCATTGTCTCGGACAAAGAACCACCGAACACAGTAAAATCCTGAGCGAAAACATAAACAAGGCGACCATCTATCGTACCATAACCTGTAACGACACCGTCGCCTAAAAATGATTTTTTCTCTTGTCCGAAATTGGTACATCTGTGTTTCACAAACATATCCAATTCTTCAAAACTGCCTTCATCAAGGAGTTGCGCAATACGTTCACGAGCCGTATACTTGCCTTTCTCGTGTTGCTTATCGATAGCTTTCTGTCCACCGCCCAAGCGAGCCTGAGCGCGTAGTTCTATCAGCTCTTGTACCTTTTCAAGTTGATTGCTCATATTCTTATTTATTAGGATTTTCACAAAGTTCGGTTAATACGCTACAAGTGGATTTGGGGTGAAGGAATGCGATGTTCAACCCTTCGGCTCCTTTGCGGGGAGCTTTATCGATAAGGCGTACCCCTTTGGCTTCTACTTCGGCCAAAGCATTGGCGACACCGTCTTCGATAGCGAACGCCATGTGATGAATTCCCTCGCCGCGTTTTTCTATAAATTTGGCAATAGTGCTGTCCTCGCTTGTCGGCTCCAATAATTCGATTTTGGTCTGCCCCACTTTGAAAAAGGCCGTCTTCACTTTCTGGTCGGCAACCTCTTCAATAGAATAGCATTTAAGACCTAAAATGTTTTCATAATAAGGAATGGCTTCTTCGAGACTCTTTACAGCGATTCCCAAATGTTCAATGTGAGAAATGTTCATAATAATTAGTATTTAGTTAACTATACTTTCGATAAAAATTCCTGTTTATAAGATTGGCAAATTTACATCATTTCGGTTTAATAACGAAATAAATCGGGGAAATAAGTACAAACAGAACCAACCCATACCCGCTCGTTTGCGTTTTTTAGATAAACAAAAGAGCAAAGTCAATATGACAAATCGACAGCATTACTGACACAGGACAACAAAGCGCTTTGGAAAAGTCTGACAAAAAAAACATTTTCCTTGCTTTCGTTTTTTGGCATAACATTTGAACAAGATGCAGTGTCTATAAAAAAACAGACAGTAAACAAAATAACGAATTAACAATAAAAGATATAAAATTATGGGAAAGATTATTGGTATTGACTTAGGAACAACCAACTCGTGTGTCGCCGTTATGGAAGGAACCGAGCCGGTAGTAATTGCCAACAGTGAAGGCCGTCGTACGACTCCTTCGATCGTGGCTTTCGTAGATGGTGGTGAACGCAAGGTGGGAGAACCTGCCAAACGTCAGGCCATCACCAACCCTACGAGGACTATTTTCTCGATTAAACGTTTCATGGGTGAAACATTCGATCAGGTAGCTAACGAAATTTCTCGCGTACCTTACAAAGTAGTAAGAAGCGATAATAATACACCGCGTGTAGACATCGACGGTCGTCTCTATTCTCCACAAGAAATTTCGGCAATGATTCTTCAAAAAATGAAAAAAACAGCCGAAGATTTCTTAGGGCAAGAAGTAACCGATGCCGTTATTACCGTACCGGCCTATTTTAACGATTCTCAACGTCAAGCCACGAAAGAAGCCGGTGAAATCGCAGGCTTGAATGTACGTCGTATTGTCAATGAGCCTACTGCTGCCGCATTGGCCTACGGCCTTGACAAGTCAAATAAAGACATGAAAATCGCCGTATTTGACTTGGGTGGTGGTACGTTCGATATTTCTATTCTTGAATTGGGAGACGGTGTATTCGAAGTAAAATCGACCAACGGTGATACTCACCTCGGCGGTGATGACTTCGACCACGTTATCATCGACTGGCTTGCCGATGAATTCAAAAAAGACGAAGGTGTCGATTTGAGAGAAGACCCGATGGCTTTGCAACGTTTGAAAGAAGCAGCCGAAAAAGCTAAAATAGAATTGTCGAGCTCGACATCGACCGAGATTAATTTACCTTACATTATGCCGGTGAACGGTGTACCCAAACACTTGGTTAAAACATTGACTCGTGCCAAATTCGAGCAATTGAGCGACCGATTGATTCAGGCTACTATCGAACCGTGTCGCAAGGCTTTGCAAGATGCTGGTCTAAGTGCCTCTGACATAGACGAAGTAATTCTCGTGGGTGGTTCTACTCGTATCCCTGCTATACAAGCGATTGTAGAAAAATTCTTCGGAAAAACTCCTTCAAAGGGTGTTAACCCCGATGAAGTAGTTGCAGTAGGTGCTGCCATTCAAGGTGCGGTATTGACTGGCGATGTGAAAGATGTATTATTACTCGATGTAACTCCCCTTTCATTGGGTATCGAAACACTGGGTGGCGTAATGACCAAATTGATTGACGCCAACACGACTATTCCTACCCGTAAATCGGAAGTCTTCTCGACGGCTGTCGACAACCAGCCCTCAGTTGAAATCCATGTATTACAGGGTGAGCGCCCTATGGCAAAAGACAACAAAACTATCGGTAAATTCCATTTGGACGGGATCCCGGCAGCCATGCGGGGTGTGCCTCAAATCGAAGTCACGTTCGATATAGATGCCAACGGAATCTTGAATGTATCGGCCAAAGACAAAGGTACAGGTAAAGAACAAAGCATACGTATCGAAGCATCGAGCGGTTTGACCGACGCCGAAATCAAACGAATGAAGGACGAGGCTGCTGCCAATGCTGAAAACGATGCAAAGGAAAAAGAACGTATCGACAAACTGAATCATGCCGATGCTCTCATCTTCCAAACCGAAAAACAGCTTAATGAAATGGGAGACAAGATTCCGGCAGACAAAAAAAGCGCTATCGAGTCGGCTCTGGCTAAATTAAAAGAAGCCCACAAAGCTCAGGATATTGCCGGTATCGATGCCGCTTCGACCGAATTGAACAATGTATTGCAAGCTGCCGCCCAAGACTTGTACAATGCTCAGGCTCAACAACAAGCTGCCGGAGCACAACAAGCTCAACCGGGTGCAGATGCTTCACAAAGCGGAAATAATGGTAAAGATGTTACCGATGTCGATTTCGAGGAAGTGAAGTAAGTTGCAACAAACAACGATAATGAAAAAATAATCTGTGTAGTAGTTACACAGATTATTTTTTTTAACGTCCTCTTCCTTCATTCCATTATCCCCAATAATCCAAAATTCAGACTCTAAATTCTACTCTCACACGAAAGCTAAGGATAATAAAGGGTGGTTAATTCTCGAACCTTTAAGACATAGGTTCAGCCTCCCTATCCATTGTTATATTCCTCGTTTTCTTATCAATATTTTTCAATTCGAAAAAATACAGGGAAAACGTTCAAAATGAATTTACCCTCGCTCCTAAAAAATTACCGGGCCTATTTGCTTTTTGCAATAGACCCGGTAACATTATATTAGATTCTATACTTCCCAATTACAGAAGGTACTGCGAACTGATAGACTTATTCTCGTAGACCCGACGAATAGTATCGGCAAACAAGTCAGCGATACTGAGGATATGTACCTTATCGCATTTTTTGGTGTAAGGAATACTATCCGTGAAAATCAATTCGGTCATAGAAGAGTTTTGAACCCGTTCGCTGGCAGGGTCGCTCATCACGGCATGAGAAGCTATAGCACGTACCGAAAGAGCTCCTCTGCTCATCATTAAATCGGCTGCTTTGGTTATCGTCCCGGCCGTATCGACCATATCGTCTACCAAAATGACATTCTTTCCTTCTACATCTCCTATCACTGTCATGCTTTCTACCACATTGGCCTTAGCCCGTTGTTTATGGCATAAAACCAAAGGTACACCCAAGTATTTGGCATAAGTACTGGCTCGTTTGGAACCACCCACATCGGGGGTAGCAACCACCATATCTTTCAATTTCAAAGACTGAATATAGGGAATAAATACAGACGAAGCATACAAGTGGTCTACCGGAACATCGAAGAAACCTTGTATTTGATCGGCATGCAAATCCATCGTTATAAGGCGATTGATACCTGCAACGCTCAATATATCGGCCAACAATTTCGCAGCAATGGAAACACGTGGCTTATCCTTGCGATCTTGGCGAGCCCACCCGAAATAAGGAACAACAGCTACAATCGACTTGGCAGAAGCTCGTTTGGCAGCATCGATCATTAATAACAATTCCATCAGATTGTCGGAATTGGGAAATGTCGATTGCACTAAATAGACTTGACAACCACGGATCGACTCTTCGAAAGAAACGGCAAATTCTCCATCGGCAAAATGCTGAATGTTCATTTGACCTAACTCACAACCCAGACTATTACAAATTTTCTCAGCGAGATACCTTGAATTGGTTCCCGAAAATACCTTGAAAGGAGGTGTTTGACTCATGATTTTTGTGTGTAAAACAGAGATTATTAATTGTACGGCAAAGGTACAATTTCTATTTCAAAATTTTCCTGTACTTTTTTATTTTTTCTGTATCTCTTTGGAAAAATTTTTTAACTCTATTTTCCAAACCGCAGCTCCATACCCCGAAAGGGCGCAAGCAAACGGTATTTCGGGACTCAACTCCTTCATCTCTTTATCTCCTCCAATCAGTTCTAATGCCTCGTATTTACCCGAAACTATTTTCATCGTTTCGAATGCATGATCGGGGATATTGATCTTCACATTCGCCTGCCGGTCATCGAAATTAACAACAATAACTAATAACTCATTTCCATATTTACGAAGGAATGCATATTGTCGATGCGGATTAAAGCTTGGATTTTCCCCATTGACATACATCAAATCAAAGAAATCGCCACGAACAATAGCCGATTCCAAACGACTGATATTAAGAACCGTTTTATACAGATTTCGCAATTTTTTCTGCTTTGCCGACAATTTAGATACCGAGCAACGCCCGCTATCGTACCACTGTCTAACCGTGGTCACGCTCCAATAGTCGAATATCGTCGTACGACCATCTTTTCCACTGAATCCCTCGGCATCCTCTGCACGCTCACCCAATTCCTGTCCGAAGTATATCATCATAGGCCCCGTATTCATCATCGACGAAACGACCAATGCAGGGAGGACTTTATCGGCATCACCGGCAAACTGGTCGGAAGCGAAGCGCTGTTCGTCATGATTTTCGAGAAAATTCAACATTTTTCCTCCTATTCCATCGACAGACTGCCAACAATAAGTGAGCTGGGCAGCCGATACCTGATGACACAATACCCCTCTCAATTTATCGTACAATCCTACTTTATCATATAGGTAATCGAATTTACCTTTCTCGATATAAACCCGATACAACGCCTGATCATAAATCTCTGCAATGAATATAACCGAGGGGTAATTTTCTTTCACTTTCGAAATAGCCCAATTCCAAAATTCGACAGGAACCATGTGGGCCATATCGCAACGAAAAGCATCAGCACCTTTCCCACACCAGAATAGGAGAATATCGAGCATTTTGTACCATGTATCGGGTATAGGGTCGAAGTGACAACGGCCACCTCCTGTATAATCCACTCCATAATTCAGCTTCACCGTTTCATACCAGTCATATTCTCCCGGGAAAGCCCCGAAACAATCGTTTCCGGTTGCCTTCGCAGGATATTCGAAATAGCGCTCCTCTCCTTCACCTATGTAAAATTGCGGTGTAAATGCCTGCCGAGGTATGTAATAAAAATTATTGGAAGGAGAAAAATGCATCTCCTTGTTGTCATGAGCACCCAAATCATCGACACCTTCTGGCGCAGTATCAGAATGGTATTGACGAGCCACATGATTCGGCACGAAATCAAGTACTACTTTCAATCCGACTTCATGTGTACGGGTTACCAACGCCTCGAATTCTTGCATACGTGTCGATGGTTCTTCGGCCAAATCGGGATCTATATCATAATAGTCTTTGATAGCATAAGGCGACCCGGCTTCACCCTTAACCACATATCTATTATCCTTTCGAATCCCATATTTCGAATAGTCTGTCTTGGTAGCGTGCTCTATAACCCCCGTATACCAAATATAGTTCGCACCCAACTTTTTTATCTCTCGTAAGACTTTCGAGGTAAAATGGTTTAACTTACCGGCTCCATTCTGCACATAAGCACCATTAGGGACACATGTATCGCACATATTAGAGAACAATCGGGGGAGAACCTGATAGATGACTATTTTCTCATCGGACATATCGCACGTTTTTTATTTATTCAATTCATTTATTTTGGAAGCATGTTTTCCTGTAAAAAGTTTCAATGTCTGCTGATAGCCGACATTAGCGATATCACGCAAAGCATGAATATCAAATACGGCATATCGTGCAGCCTCTTTCATAGGAATAAAAAGATCGCACAATTTCATATCTTCGATCACATTGCTTTTAGACATGAAGCTATATGAACGAACCGCTATATCCAATATCGATTGCTTATATTGCTTATTAACTAACGGGCTCACATTGATACCTATAACGACATCGCACTCGGGACGAATGGGGTAAACCGGCAAATTACGCAAGACACCTCCATCGACATAATGCGTACCATCGATAAGAACCGGAGGAAATATAATGGGAATACTACACGAAGCCGTTACCCGCTCGGCAATCTCTCCCGATCGCCATGCTACATACTTTCCATGATCAAGGTCGGTAGCCGTAACGACAACCGGGATAGACAAATCCTCGATATTGACTGCTCGCAACGACTTTTGCAAGAAATGTTTAAACCGATCTATTTTAAAAAAGCAGGAACGGGGCAAAGTTATTTCGGCCAAATCATTGAAAGACAAACCTGAAAAAAGGTCTAAGATTTCATCGGGTGAATAGCCGTCGGCATAAAGTACCGCGATAACAGCTCCTGCGCTCGTACCGGATATTATATCCGGCCGAATCCCCAATTCTTCCATTGCTTTCAATGCCCCTACATGGGCAAAACCTTTGGCTCCTCCCCCGCTCAACGTCAAGCCTACACGATAGGGGCGAACTTCTACCGGCAGATTCTCTCTTTCTCTTGCCATTTTCATTTTCGTTTACTGTGCGAAGATAGCATTTTTCAATAAAGCCACAATATATTATGTAGCAAACCATTTATAAATAATGCTTTAAAAATATGTCGGGGAACTTAAATCAAAGTGTACGACGAACTATCACCAATACACCGCCTATCGTCTCATTAATGAAAAGTTCCCCCAAAGCGCGCATACCGGCAAATAAAAAAAAGAAATACTACCCGGGAGTTTTTTTCAAAACAGCTTCTAAAAAACGAAGATTTGTTCACCATTATGCTTTCGTTTGTATTATCTTTGTTTTTTGAACAGAAATAAGAGGATATGCCCATGACAATCAACGACGATATAAAACAGGCTTGCGAGGTCATGCAGCGGGGGGGAATCATTTTATATCCCACCGACACAATATGGGGTATCGGTTGCGATGCTACCAATGCAGAAGCGGTACAACGAGTTTATAAAATCAAACAGAGAGCCGACAGCAAAGCCCTTATTGTACTTACGGACAGTGAAGCGAAAGTGGAATATTATGTTTCGGAAGTACCCGAAACGGCGTGGCAACTACTCGATGTGGCCGTAAAGCCTCTTACCCTCATCTATCCCGGAGCACGCAACCTTGCAACGAATTTGCTCGCCGATGACGGAAGCATAGCCATACGCATCACAAAAGAACCGTTCTCACAACAATTGTGCCGACAGTTCAGAAAAGCTATCGTATCAACCTCGGCCAATATCAGCGGGAATGCGGCTCCCCATAACTTTTCCGAAATATCGGACGAAATAAAAAATGCCGTCGATTATATCGTAACGGCACGCAGAGACGAAATAAAAGAGTCCCTCCCGTCGAGTATCATCAAACTCGAAGCCGACGGAACTATCAAGATTATACGAGAGTGATCAACAGTAAACGACAAATACGGAGATACGTACTGGTGGATTACCTTACATCGAATGTATCGTGGTTCCTTTTCAATATTGTCCGTTTCCATTTTCCGGGAATTGCAGCGGGCGAATCATTGAAAATGTATTTGCTTTCGCCTCGTGTCATAGAAGGACAAATACTTTTCCCGCTGTTAATGATGTGCGTCTATTATTTGTCGGGATATTACAATCAGCCTTTTTTCAAATCTCGCATTCAAGAATTAATACAGACATTAGGATCTGTATTGGTCAATACACTGTTTATATTTTTTATTGCCCTCATCAACGATGTTCTACGAATAAGAATAGACAATTACGAATTGCTACTTGCTTTATACGCTTTACAATTTGTCTGTGTATATACAGGGCGGGCCATTGTCACAGGAAATGCCACATCTATGATTCACCGCCGAAAATGGCAATTCAACACGCTTATCATCGGTTGTGGCCCCAAAGCAATCAAGCAAATGAGAGAACTCGAAGAACCCAGACAATCGCTCGGTTATCATATCGTCGGATTCATTCGAGTCAACCACGAAACGCCTGCCCCGGAAGCCGAAGGAAGGACATACCCGATAAAACAATTATCCTCGCTGTGTAAACAAATGAACATTCAAGAGCTTGTCGTTGCCCCGGAAGAAAACGATTTAGCAGAGCTTCATAAACTTATCAATACACTATATCCACTCAACTTACCCATAAAATTGGGGACAGACGAGTTTAACATTATCTCTTCGAGAGTAAGACTAACCAACATCTATGGGGCTCCGCTCATCGACATGAGTAATTGCGCTATCTCCGAGGGAGAAAAGAATATGAAACGAGTAATCGATATATTTGTTTCTTTTATCGCATTGATCTTACTTTCTCCTTTGTTTCTACTCTTAGCCATACTAATTAAAAAAGACTCGAACGGTCCCATATTTTACAAACAAGAGCGCATAGGTTACAGGCACAGACCGTTCAAAATTTACAAATTCCGAACGATGAAAGCCCATGCAGAAACCGGAATCCCTTTGTTATCGGAAGAAAACGACAAGCGGGTTACTAAAATAGGGAAAGTATTACGGAAATACAGATTGGACGAATTACCACAGTTTTGGAATGTATTGAAAGGAGACATGTCTCTCGTAGGGCCGAGACCTGAACGGGAATACTTTATCCGTCAAATCGTCGAACGAGCTCCTTATTACGTATTATTGCATCAGATACGCCCCGGAATCACATCTTGGGGAATGGTAAAATACGGATATGCTCGAAACGTCGATGAAATGATAGCTCGGTTGAAATACGATATTCTTTACTTGGAAAATATGTCTTTGCTGGTAGACCTCAAAATTATCATCTACACCATCAGAACTGTTATTACAGGAAAAGGAGTATAAATAAACATATATGATTGAAGACGAAGATATAGAAATAGAAGATACCCAAAGGGAAGATAGGCACGATTTGATGATGCGGCTGTTGATGTGGAGGGAAAAACACATCAATGAACACAATTTCGTTTTAATTCTCAGTTTTATTATCGGAATTTGTACTGCCGCCGCTGCTCTCATTCTTAAATTTCTCATACATTTTATACAACAGTTGCTAACATCGCATTTCAATGCCGACAGCGCCAACTATCTTTATCTCATATACCCGATAATAGGTATTTTATTGGCCGGCTTGTACGTACGTTACATTGTAAAAGACGATATCAGTCATGGTGTCACCCGCATACTTTATGCCATATCGCAAAAGAAAAGCCGGCTTAAACCACATAATATGTACACATCGGTCATCGCGAGTTCTATCACAATCGGATTCGGAGGATCGGTCGGAGCGGAAGCTCCCATCGTTTATACCGGGGCTGCGATCGGTTCGAATATAGGAAGGTTGTTTCGCCTCGACCAACGATTACTAATGCTTTTGGTGGGTTGCGGAGCTGCCGCCGCCATTGCGGGAATATTCAAGGCCCCCATCGCCGGAATCTTGTTTACACTCGAAGTACTGATGATCGATATGACTGCAACTTCGGTTTTACCTTTACTCATCTCGTCGATTACCGCAGTCACTGTTTCTTATATCTTTACCGGATACAATGCCGAATTTAGTTTCGTCCAAACCGAACCGTTCGTCGCCGCCCGCATACCATACGTTATTTTTCTCGGTTTCTTTTGCGGATTTGTTTCTCTTTATTTTACCCGCATTATGAACCGTATGGAAGATATATTCCGCCGGATAGGGACTCCATGGAAAAAATTCATTCTCGGTTCGCTCATTCTAAGTTGTTCTATTTTTCTATTACCGCCACTGTACGGCGAAGGTTATGGAGCCATTACCAGCTTGCTGAACGACAATCTCAAACAACTGGCCGAAGGGAGTTTATTTTATACTGAGAATGGAAATATGTGGGTCATGATGCTCTTCTTGGGACTCATCATACTCGTAAAGGTATTAGCGACCAGTGCGACCAATGGCGGAGGTGGTGTAGGAGGAACCTTCGCACCCAGTTTGTACGTAGGGTGTTTCGCAGGTTTCTTCTTTGCCTATGTTCTTAATCATACAGGACTATTACCCATGGAGCTTTCTGACAAAAATTTCGCATTGATGGGTATGGCAGGAGTCATGGCCGCCGTTATGCACGCCCCGCTCATGGCTATTTTCTTGACAACAGAACTTACCGGTGGGTATGATTTATTCCTACCGTTAATGATTACCTCGACCGTAGCTTATGCAACGATAAAAGTGTTCGAACCACATAGCATATATACCATGCGTCTGGCAAAAAAAGGAGAACTACTCACCCATCACAAGGATAAAGCCGTACTTACTCTTTTGAAGATGGACAGTGTCATCGAAAAAGATTTTATCGAAGTACACCCGAATATGAGTCTCGGAGACATGGTAAAGGTTATTTCGCAATCCCATCGTAACATATTCCCGGTAACCGACAATGACAATACATTATTAGGCATCGTCATACTCGACGACATACGCAATATCATGTTTAGGCCAGAACTGTATAACCGTTTCTATGTCAGAAAATTCATGACCATGCCCCCAGCCAAAATAGAAATAGGGAGCAACATGGATAATGTCATGAAATTATTTGACCAAACCAACGCATGGAATCTACCTGTCGTAGAAAACGGGAAATATATCGGGTTTGTTTCCAAATCAAAAATTTTCAATTCGTACCGGCGGGTACTCGTTCACTTTTCTCAAGATTAAAAACAATGGAAAAACAAGATTTACGCATCATCTATATGGGTACTCCCGACTTCGCTGTCGAGAGTCTGAAACGCCTTGTCGAAGGAGGATACAATGTCGTGGCTGTTATTACCATGCCTGACAAACCGGCCGGCAGAGGCCACAAAATACAATACTCTCCGGTCAAAGAATACGCTCTGAGCCGAGGTTTACCGATTCTACAACCGGAGAAACTGAAAGACGAGTGCTTTATCGAACAGTTGAGAGAGTTACACGCCGACCTGCAAATTGTCGTAGCTTTTCGCATGCTTCCCGAAATCGTATGGAACATGCCCCGTCTGGGTACTTTCAATTTACATGCTTCGCTTTTACCTCAATACAGAGGAGCCGCTCCTCTCAACTGGGCTATTATCAACGGCGACACAGAAACAGGAATCACGACATTCTTCCTCAAACACGAAATCGATACGGGCGAAATCATACAGCAACGAAGAATCCCTATACTTCCCGAAGATAATGTAGGGACAATACACGACAAACTAATGACATTGGGCGCCGATATGGTAGTCGAAACTGTCGACGCCATTATCTCCGGGAATATCACCCCTATCGATCAAGCCTCTATCCAAACTAACGAACCCTTACGGCCTGCGCCCAAAATATTTAAGGAAACATGCCATATCGACTGGAAAAAGACAAGCGAGCAAATCCATAACCTCGTGAGGGGACTGTCTCCCTATCCGGCCGCATGGTGCGAATGGATATCGCCGGATAATAATCGTTTCGGAGTAAAAATATACCGTACAACCCCCCTACCCTCCAAACATAACTATGCACCGGGGTCTATACACACAGATGGAAAAAATCATATTGACATAGCTTGTACCGACGGATTTATACGGATAGAAGAGTTACAACTCGCCGGAAAAAAGAGAATGGCTGCACCCGATTTATTACGGGGTTTTCATCTCAACGACGAATTTCGTTGCGAATAAAAAGCCGACTACTTCCTACGTACCGGAACGGTATGCACAACATGTCCGATAAAAGAAACAATTTTACGGGGAGAAAATGATTTCGCCGCAACAATGAGAATTACGGCAACAAGGATCATAAATATACCGATTCCCAACCGCAACGTAAAAATCTCACCAAACACAGTCACACCGATAATCACGGCAGTGAGAGGCTCCAATGCACCCATAACAGCCGTAGGTGTAGAACCGATAGCATGAACGGCCATAGTCATCGTCACCAAAGAAATAACCGTAGGGACCAAAGCTAACATGATAGCAAACAGCCACATACGTGGAGTAGTAAGCGGTTGCAAATAATTACCTCCGTCGAAAAACGAATGAAAGACTATGGCTACCATACAAAACAGCAAGACATAAAAAGTCAGCTTTATAGATGAAAGTTTTATCGATGACTGATTGATTACGACAATATAAAGGGCATAAGTTAACGATGCAATCATAACCAACGATACGCCCAAACCATTTAATCCGGCTCCTGTTCCTCCCCGGTAAAGCAAGGCTATCCCCGATAGAGCGAGAATAATAGAAAACATAGTCACCGGCGATATACGCTCCTTAAAGAATAGAGACATAATGACAGCTACCATTATAGGATACACAAACAACAAAGTCGAAGCTATACCGGCATCCATGTGGTGAAAACTCGTATAAAAAGTCAGAGAAGACACAGCAAACAAGATTCCTAACAAACACAATGTTTTCACCTCTTTGCGAGACAATCTAAATGACTGTTTCTGAATAAACAGAATACATGCCAAAACAACTGCTGCCAATGAAAAACGATAAAACAAAACCGAATTCGAATTTAATCCTTCTTGATATAAGAATAATGCCCCCAACGGGTTTGTTCCATAACTGACCGCAGAAACAATTCCTAATATTGTACCCTTGACTTTCAGATTCATCTTACTTTATTTTTCGGGGTGCAAAGATAGCAAATCTCCAAAAGAAAGAATTATTTTTGTAGGACTTTTTCTGCTTGTTATAAAACCCTCTTAGAATGCATTTTTTTCTCCACGAAAAGCATTCACGACAGTGAGGAATATAATCTTGATGTCGAGCCAAAAATTCCAATGTTCGATATACCAAACGTCATATTCTACCCGACGTTCCATCTGCCACAACTCCCGAGTCTCCCCTCTATACCCGTTTACTTGTGCCCAACCGGTAATGCCCGGTTTAATAAGATGACGAAGCATGTATTTATCTATAATCTTCGAATAATCCTGCGTATGTTTCACCATGTGAGGACGCGGACCAACGACCGACATATCCCCCACAAAAACATTGATAAATTGAGGTAATTCGTCCAAACTCGTCTTCCGTAAAAATTCTCCGACTCTTGTTTTTCTAGGATCATGACGAGAAGCCTGCAACTGATCGCTATTAGCATTGACTTTCATCGTCCGAAACTTATAGCAATTAAATTCTTTCCCCTTAAATCCTGTCCGTTTCTGCTTAAAAAATACTGGACCCGGAGACGACAATTTAACGGCAATAGCAATAGGAGTGAAAATAATGGGAGAACAAACCAGTACAATTGATGAAAACAATAAATCGAACACCCTCTTCAAGAAACGCGAAAAGATATTTTGTAAAGGTTCTGGATGCAACGAAAGAACCGGGACATTACCCACTAACTGAAATTCGAGCTGACGATGAATATATCGACCGACATCGGGAACCATATAAAACGAGATATTACTGGCTTCGGAAAACTTCAATAACCGAGTTATCTTTTCTTCTTGCCTCATCGGTAACGCACAATAAATCTCATCGACTTTATTTTCTATCACGAAATCCTCGACAGAAGAACAGTCCCCTTGAAAATTCGGCAAAGATTTCTTTAACGACAGATTATCATCGAAAAAGCCCATAAATTTATAGCCATATCCGGCATCGGAACGTAACTCGTCTAATAATTTTATACCCATAGCCCCGGCTCCTACAATAACTACTTTCTTGAAGTTATAGCCTTTCCGTCGAAAATATTTCAAAAGTTTTCTCGATCCGATCCACCACACGGCCAACAAGACCGATAGAAGCAAATAGAACCTCAACAATACTCGCGCTCCAATATTATCGATTTGCAAAAAGAATATCAATAATAGAAAAACCGCTAAGTGGCACA
Source organism: Barnesiella sp. (assembly GCF_022723415.1). Lineage (NCBI taxonomy): Bacteria > Pseudomonadati > Bacteroidota > Bacteroidia > Bacteroidales > Barnesiellaceae > Barnesiella > Barnesiella sp. Next base: position 39,563 of record NZ_JAIJHU010000015.1, read on the forward strand.
ACACGGCCTGTGTAACTTTTATCAAGACTCTATCGACATGTAAAATACGCAATTCATGTATTTTTGCAAAAAGTGAAAATACCGGGAAATAAGAAAGATTAAGTAACAGCCATATTATTTTCACACCAAATCCGCCGTCGAATCCGCCACCCCAATAACAAACTACGGCATAGGCAATATTCAAGCAAAAGAAGTCGCCGATGACAATCAGTGACTTTATCATATGTCCATACCGCCCACGTGCCATTCTCTCTTTCTTACTTTTTTACACGACTAACTACATAAATATTTTTCAGAGAGCTTTACTTTTCTCCCGGAAATAACAGGGCAACTCCAATTTATTGAGCCGCCCTGTTTATAAAATACGTTGTTCTTAATTACAAGTTCTTATCTATAAGTTGCACTTTTTGTTCGATAAGCTGCATATCCTCTCGAATTTTTTGCATTTTCCGTTCCATCTCTTTTAACAAGCCACCGGATTTCTTCGAAGATATATTCAAAAATCCTATATTATTCTCATAGGTTTTCAACTCGCCTTTTTTCTGTTCATACATGCGCAAAAGTCTTTCTCTCTCCCGATAGAGTTTATCGTGGTTCGTATCGGCCATTTGCTGTACCGTAGCCGAGAAGTTACTTAACCGATTGCGATTCTCATTCATATTCAAACGGGAGAAAAGAGTATCGAGCAAAGACTGATATTCTTTATATATTTTATCTTTCTCTTTAAAAGGTACATGACCGATCGAATTCCACTGAGCCATCAAGTCACGAACTATTTTGACGGCTTCTGTACTATCCATAGATTCATCTATCTCTTTCAATTTAGCGATAATACCCCGTTTGTTTTCCAAGTTTTCTTGTTCTACTTGTCGAGTGGAAACCAATTGTTCATTCTTTTGCGCAAAGAAATAATCACATGCCGTAACAAAACGTTTCCAAATAGCATCGGAATGTTTTTTAGCCACAGGGCCTATTGTTTTCCATTCTTTTTGCAAAGCGACAAGAATATCGGCAGTAGCTTTCCAATCAGTACTGTCTTTTAATGCCTCTGCTTTTTCACACAACGCTTTTTTCTTTTCGAGATTCTCTGCCATTCTTTCCTTGACAGCTTTGAAGTACTCGGCTTTTTTTGCAAAAAATTCATCGCAACTTTTACGGAATCTCTCGAATAACTGATTATTCATCTTCCGTGAGGCAAACCCCAACGTTTTCCATTTACCCTGTAAATCGAGAACTTGCTTCGTAGCATCGTCCCATTGAGCAAAAGAAGTCAATAAACTTAAATCCATCGACTCGATTTCCTCACATAAAGCAATCTTGGCTTCTTCATTTTTACGTTCCACTTCTTTACGCGCCTCAAAAAAACTTTGATAGCGTTTATTTACTTCTGTTGAAGCATCTTTAAACCTATTCCACAAATCTTCTCTCAGCTCCTTGGCGACGGGACCTATTCCGCGCCATTCGTCATGCAATAATTGTAATTGCTTAAATGCTGCTACAACATCGTCATTTGCCAATAATGCTTCTGCTGCATCACAAAGAGCGGTCTTCTGTTCCAGATTTTTCTTGAAATCATAATCCCGTAACTCTTTATTTATTTTCAACAAGTCATAAAAATTCTCGACGTAAGACTGGAACTTTTTCCAAAGACCAGACACCGCCGCCGAGGGTAATTCGCAAGGCTCTTTGAACGATTGCTGCAACTCTTGAAAACGGGTATATTGTTTGTTTATATTATCCGAATCTTCGGTAATAGATTTCATCTCTTCCAAAATTTGTTGCTTACACTCCAAATTTTCTTCTCTTTGCTTTTCGAGCAAGGCCGTATATTCGGCTTTTTTCTCTCGAAAAACAGATAACAAAGACTTTAATGTTTCCTCCTGTTCATCGGGCATTGGCACAAATTCAGCCTCTGGGTTACCCGCGGCTATAAAGGCGTTACGAGCCTCTTCTATTTCAATTTTTTTCTGTTTATAATAAGCCTGTTTCAGTTCGTCAACTTCATCTTTGACTTCTTCAACCGAACCTTCTACCAGTTTTCTCAACGAGTCTATAATTTCTTCTCTCGAAAGCCGTGAAGTCGATTGTACCGAATTTTGTTCCTCCTCGGCGGGAGTAATAGTTTGACCTGCAAGAAGTTCTTCTGTATTCATGTCAGGTTTTTCAAGCGCTGTTGTCATAGTATAATCTATTTTTATGAGGAATAAACTCTCTATTATCTATACAAATTAAAAAAAATATTTTGTCATTTCATACAAAAAATCATATTATTTTCACAGAAGTATCGTCTTTTTCATCAGAAAGGAAATTTTGGTCATTAGGAGTCGTATCTTGACGAAGAATCTCTACACAACCAAAACCAAGATTTACTTTCTCCCCTATTCCCGTTTCATACATTATCTGATGGAGAATAGGACTCATCGATAATTTGAATTTATACATATATCCTATAACTTTCGACTCTTCGGGAGTAAACCGCATCATAAAAATTCCTTTTCTTTTCGGTTCGGAAAGCAAACTCCATGAAAATCCTGTATCACCATCAAAAGGCCGACCGAAAATCTTTTCATATTTTCCCAGCACCGAGCGATAAAAACAATCGGCATACCCGGGATAATCGGGCCCGACATATTCCATGCTCCGATTGGGGCGAGCCACCATAAACACGATTGGAGATAAAGCCAAATACTCTGCTTCCTCTCCAAACCCAGGAGCCGGACATTCAACGATATCTTCGACCTCTAACTCCACCCGACTACGCCTATCCCCAAGTACAAAAGTTTCTCCCGAAAAAAGTTGCTTTACAAACTCGTGAGTTCCCCGAACAGGCAAAAAAGAAATCCACATTTGAACCCTCTTCACCAAAATATGTAATCTGTCATACTCTACCCGAATGCGGGGGATATATAAATTTGAAAACGAAAACAAGCGATTACGGCAATCATCGATCGGTGCGAAACCGTTGCTCGAAAGCCAGTGTAAATATAGCTCGAAATTTTCCCGAATACGACGATATACAGCTGCCGACAATTCGTATTGGTAGCTTACAGGCAAAACACTACCAAAACTTTCCGATTTAACCGACAACACTAACTTAAAACGCATAGTACTATTCTATATCTTTTATCAATCAGAGACATCTGTTATTATTTCTCGTTTTGCATGTACCGATTTGTACCATAATGTAGAACTATTTTCCGGGACAAACAATTTTTCCGCAATACGCCGCAAATCGAAAGGGGTAAGTTTTTTATATTTTTCAACTTCTGTATCAATATTTTCCGCTCCACCCAACAATTCATAATAAGCTAAATTGGTGGCTTTATTCAGATAGTGCAAATTGGAAAACAAATCGTTTGATTCAAAACGATTTATCACCTTATCCAATTCCCTTTGCTCCAACAGTTCTTCCCTCATTCGTCGCAATTCCATTTCAATGGCTTCTTCTCCCTGCTCCAACGAAATTCCCGGTGATAGTTTCCCTTTCAGTAAAAACAAACCGGGCTCTATATCACCGGTAATAGAAGAATCTATTTCTGTAAATAGTTTCTTTTCCATCACCAACCGTCTATACAACCGAGAGGATCGACCGGAAGCCAATACATCGGAAAGAGCATCATACCCCTGATAATCGGGATGCTTACGGTCTACCATATGATAGGCCTTAAAAATCGCATCTAAGGGAACCTCTCTTTCCACTATCTTTTTATGAGGTTTTGTCTGAACCGGCTCCTGAGGTAAATCGCGGCAAGCGACTTCTCTTCGAGAAATAGGAGCAAACCATTTCTCACAAAGCAATATGGCTTCATCGAATGGTAGGCTTCCCGAAATACTCAATATCGCATTGTTGGGCGCATAATGGGCAAAAAAGAATTCTTTTACTTCTTCCAATGATGCATTACCAATATGCGAAGTATTTTTCCCGATAACAGGCCACCGATATGGGTGTACCCGATAAGCCATCGGTCGCAATAGCAAGAACGAATCTCCATAGGGTTGGTTCAAATTACGTTGCTTGAACTCTTCTATAACGACTTGTTTCTGTACAGACAAAGACTCGGAAGAAAAAGCAAGGCTTAACATTCTATCCGACTCCAACCAAAATGCCGTCTCGGCATTATGCGTAGGTACTACCGTATAGTAATTGGTCACATCGTTACTTGTCCACGCATTATTCTCTCCTCCTGCTTTTTGTAGAGGGGTATCGAAATCGGGAATATTCACAGACCCACCAAACATGAGATGCTCGAACAAATGTGCAAATCCTGTCCGCTCCGGCGATTCGTCCTTCGAACCGACATCATAAAGCAGATTCAACGCAGTCATTTTCGTAGAGCCATCGTAATGATGAATGATGCGCAATCCATTAGGCAATATGTGACGACGAAACGATATCACTATTTGACCACTTTCATTTTCAAGATTTTGACATCGGTTTTAGGCCTGTCGGCAGAGCCTGTTTCGACTTGTTGTATCTTGTCTACAACCTCCATTCCGTCTACCACTTCACCGAAAACAGTATATTCACCGTCTAAATGAGGCGTTCCGCCAACAGTCGTATAAGCTTCACGTTGCGCCTGCGTGAGCGTCCGCTTTCCTTCCTTCTTAATTTGTTCATGAGTTTGAGCGATCAATGTATCTTGCAACGCTTGCAGTCCCTGCATATCACGATTTCTACGCATATTCATGATTTCCTCCCTATGATTTGCCGCCAACGACTGAAAAACCGATTGCTCTTGCTGCATCTGCATTTGACGTTCCAGCTGGTCAATCTGTCCCGGATTAAAAACTTTACCCGTGACAATATAAAACTGGGAACCCGAAGAGGCCTTCTCTGGATTTACCTGGTCTCCTTGCCGAGCCGCGGCCAAAGCACCCCGTTTATGAAAATATTTCGGATAAACGAACTCTGCGGGAATAGTATATCCCGGATCACCCGTACCTAACATTTTTCCTACCGGAGCATTTTTGGACGTGCCATCGCCTCCTTGAATCATAAACTCATTAATCACTCGATGAAACAAAGTCCCGTCATAATATCCTTCCTCGACCAACTTTATAAAATTATCACGGTGAGCAGGTGTATCATCATAAAGTTTCACTTTTATATTCCCCAAAGACGTTTCCATAAGGACTACCGTTTCCTTATGACTTCTCGACTCACAACTCATACTGATTATTATAGTTAATAACAAAATAAAATAAATCGTCTTATCCATACAATTGCAGTTTTAGCAATTCCCATTCATAAAATCAATATCGGCTCAAAGCCTAATCAAGCGAATAAATTTACTTTTTAACGTTGATATATCATATATACAAAGGTACAAAATTAAATAAATTATTAACAAAGGGAAAAAGAAATTTAAACTTGTAGATAAAAAAACGTCATGAGAATAATTCTCATGACGTTTTTTATGAATAGACAGTAATTATTTCACCAATACCTTAACTGTACTTGTCCCTTGTGGTGTTGTCAACCGTACCAAGTAAAGCCCCTCAGAAACAGAAATCTGGGCACTGTTTTCAAATTCTACTAATTCCACAAGCTGTCCAGAAACGCCATAAACCTCCGCCAACACGTTTTCGCCTTCTATCGATTCCAGACAAATAGCATGGTCTCGGCTATATACCTTTACGGTCGGAACAACTACATTTTCAATCCCGCTATACTGAGTTGTAAACACATACTCTTCGACCTCAGACTCCCCGGATTCATATATTGCTTTTACACCAGCTGTATATGTACCATCATCTAATGCTTCGAATGTATAGGAATTATCAGTTATCGCAGATGCTTTTTTCTCTCCATTCAAATATATATCATAGGTAGCATTTCCAACTTCGGGAGCCGGAGCATCGTCCGAAGGACCGACATAAAAATTGTCCACTTTAAGCATCCACCCGTCATTAGAAACATAATTAACCGCTAAATAAACCTCCTGATCCACATAATCTTTCAAATCGACTGTTACTTCATACCAACCGCTCTCGGTAAAAGTATAATTATATAGTTCGACAAACGAAGAAAGATCGGTCTGGACTCCTGTGGAAGCCAACACCTTAATGGTTTCGGGATAAACCGTAGCCATACTCGGATAAACATGCACGTAAAAATGAGCCACATACCCCTTGTTGATTTTCTGTTTCGGAGAAACGAGCCAGTCGTCCGACAGGTTGCTTTGGACTCCAAAAAACATGATGTATTTTTTCCCGAAAACCGTATTTAAAAATGCATCGCTATCACACCGGGGGGTCGTTTTTTCAGGATTGAATACCATTACCGGGGATTCGCCTTGTTCAAGTCCGGGAATAGATATATGCGTATTATTTATGGTTATACCGTAAGGACGCAGACGATCTTTATCGAAAGTGGCCCAGCCACCGAATTGGGTCGCAAAATCATCATACTCTTCGAAACTATCGCTCCAACCCAAATCTTGATTCCACCTAAACAAGACATCGGTCTTCTTATCCGTGTCACGATAAGAAAAATCAACAGATAGATTATATGGAGCAGTAATTTTTTCCACCAACGACAAATTTATCTCCATATCCTTGTCTATATCAATGAGCGTATCTACCGCCAAAAAGCGATCATCGTTAATACTAATCATATATTCCCCTTTTTTCAAAGAAGCAAAATGAGATATTCCCGATTTGATTGTATCGGTCACCTGATAAGAACCGGAAAGATAGTTCACAGCCACTCCCTCGGAAGAACCTCCGTTCGTAGAAACTTTTACTTTTACATCGGCATAATCCGAAGTCGCCGGAACTTCTAACGTCGTTGTCGCTATATCCGACTCGGAAACTTTATAAACCGACTTAACACCCAGCGTATGTATTCCAGCCGAAAGATTCTCAAAGATAAACGAGTTCGTTTTAACCGACCCGATCTCTTGTTCATCTAAATAAACCGTATAACTTTGAGGGGCATCACTCTCCGCTGCTTTGCGAACACGACGTGTTTTCGGAAGACGAGCTTTTATAGACGAAGGATTTAACTTTGCCGGCCCTACATAAAAATCATCAACCATCAACATCCAACCAGCTTGTGTAATATATTGAATGGCAATATAAACATCTTGTCCTTCGTACTTCGAAAGATCATACTCCATCGTAAGCCATTGTTCCCATTTAACTGACTCATAATTACCCTGTGTCAAAGGTTTGAAATCACTTTCCTCTGTTCCGGTGGTCGATATCCATACCTTGAATTTTTCAATAGGAGCATCCGCTGCTTTGGCTTTAAATCGAACGACGTTATTTACACCGACATGTACCTGAGGGGTTATCGCCCAGTCATTATTCGTAGTTCCGCTTGCCGTACGAATAAATCCCATATATTTCTTTCCACTATAAGCTCTCAATTGAGGGGCATAAAACCACCATGAAACGTCACCTCCCGTAGTAGAGACATAAGCTTCGTCGGGAGCAATAATAGTCGCATATTGTTTCAAGCTACTATTCGGATAACCTCCTTGCATTAACATAGCAGCTTCTGCCTGATCCTTATCGATTCCGGTCCACGGAGCGAAATCGAGCGTAAAAGAGGTATAATTCTCGAAATCATCGAAGAAATAATCGGTCTCCTCATTCCAAACCAACGAAGCATCATTAACTCCCGTTTTAGGATCATGGGCTAAAACCGATTGCAAATTATAAGGTGTACGTACCGGTTCTTCCAACTTAATCTTTAACACGGTATCGCCTTTTATATCCAAAGCAGAATTATCATAAGTCTTTAATCCCTCTTTTTCAATCACCAAATGGTGTATACCGGAATATATATTATTTATTGTATAAGTTCCATTCTCACCTAGTACTCGGTCATAAATCAATCCCGATTCTACCCGTTCCAAATGAAACGGAGTCCCAGCCATATCCTCTCCTGTAACAGCCGAAACCTCCAAAGTCAATGTACAAGGTTGCTGAGCCTCAACAATAAAAAAACTTAACAGAGCTGTTACAAAACACAAAATTTTTCTCTTCATTTTTTCTACAAAAAGTTTGGGTTTATAGTTTCAATACAATTTTGAAACAAATTCTTACAAATCTTTCTCGAAAGGCACAAAGAGGACTCCTCAGTACGGAGTCCTCTTTGGTATACATTTCCCGATTAAACGGGCTCTTTTATCGTTTCATTACTCGGGCCGTAGAAACCGAATCGCCACACGATACGGATACGATATACATACCAGAAGCCAAACCTTCCAAAGACACAGACTCGACTTCGGTCAAATCTTTTATACAATTTCCGGCTAAATCATATACCTTCACATCGGCTTTTCCTCCTGCCCAATAGACATAATCGGAAGTAGGATTAGGATATACAGTCAGATTTTCTTTCTTAATTTCCGAAACGGCTAAGGTAGGCATATCTTTTATATCTCCAACAAATATCTCATCGAGAGAAGCCCCGCCCGAAGAAACTCCGGCATTTTCAGTAGCGACAAAACGCCAACGCATATTCACACTCTTACCAGCATAATCGGCGAGTGAAACATATTTATGACGCCATTTCGTGCGGTCCTGAGTATAAGCCAAAGGAGTCCAATCGGCTGCATCGACAGCTCGAATCTCGAAATAGAGAGTTCCATCGGCATCATTAACTTCGGAAATAGGCCCTTCGGTGATCGCCTCATTTTCATACCCTTTTTCAAGGCGATTGCAAAGAGCACCACCCCAAGCAAAAGAAGCAACTATATCACCGGTTTCAGGGATTGCGAACACAGGAGAAGTCAGGACAGAAACCTCGCCCGCATTATTATGCCATACCGAAGCAGAATATTTTCCAGCAAACGGCTCTATCTCATTAGATTTCCACATCTGAATACCTTTGCCTTCATGATCGTTTTTCCAGCCCATAGGAGGAATTTCTCCGTTATTTCCTTCAAATCCCATAGTATAGGGGAAATCACGTACAGACTGATCTTCCATCGTAGTAAACGACCAAACCGAAGCATTTTCATTTTTACCTACTGCATTGTAAGGTACAACTTTCCAATAATAGGTAGTAGCAGGTTCAAGCTCGGGAATCGTATAAGACACCGATGTATTTCCTTCTAATTTCTCATTTTCCAACAAAGAAGTGGGGTTGGATTTATCCGTTCCTACCGACAATTCATATCCATCGGCAAACAAAGCGGGCTCCCAAGAAAGAGTCAACCTGCTATAATCAACGTTAGAAACGCCATTCACCGGATTGGGTGTCGTAATTGCCAACGGGAGCTCTCCTTCTCCATATAGCTTAGGCAACACTACATTATCGAAATAGATATCGGTCACCACCATATTATCGAGACCACCGTCGCCCATTTCAAACTCATAGGTCCAACGTAGGTATACATTATCGTCCACTACGAAATTTCCATTTGCGTCTTTAATCTCGATTTCTTTTTGTACCCATTCATTATACTTACTATCATCAAGAGAACACCACAACTCCGTCCAATCGGTATCGGTATTTTTCTTATAATAAAGAATGAAATATGTTGACGGTAAGAACGAATCATCGATGTATTCTTCACCGGTAGTTTCGATATAATCGAATTTCACTTTACCGTTTCCAGCCGATAAATCCAAACGGGGAGAAACGATATCACACGTCATCATACCGCCTACTGTAACCGACTTCACACCCGATGTAGCCATACCTTCCATCGTCTTCCAGCCTTCATTACGAGACCAACCGGCCGGTGGGAAAATATCACCTTCGAAACTTTCCAAAGTATATCCTTCTTCCAACATAACTTTGGTTCCCGACAAATCGACCGACAAAGTTCCGCCATTCGTATTTATTTTCATGACCGTGCTTTTGGCTCCCGTAATCGTAGGAGTATAATTGACGCGGTATGAAAGCTCTTCTCCCCTCTTCAAAGAAACGGAAGCGGGATCGAGTGTCGTAGAAAAATCTGTACCTTCAATACCCTCAATGCTGGTTATCGTCAACGTGCCATAACCCACATTACGAATAGTCATCGGTTCGGATTGAGCCAAATAACCAATATAAGAATTGGAAAACTCGTAAGAAGTCGAGCCCTCTATAACCGGCAAATTTTCAATCTCTTGATTTCCCACTTTTACATTGTCAACGGCCAATGTCGCTTGTGTATAATTATTTACAAGAATAGATCGAAAATAGAATGCAATCTTTACCGTCTTCCCGACATACGCTTCAAGGCTCACATTAGGGGTTAACTTTTGCCAGTCATTTTCTATCCCCATAGCATCTTTATTCCACGGCCATGTCAGTCCAGAGTTTTCAATATCTTCCTGAGAAGCTGCATTCCACAAATCGCTCCATGTATCTCCATCATCGGTAGAAACTTTCACCAAAAAACTTCCGTATTTATTGGTCATAAACGATGAAGCGTTACACCAAAAAGTAAAAGACAGCGACGCATTATCAGCAACCTGCACGGCAGGAGTAATAAGCCACTCCTCCTTCGAAATACCGGCCTGTCCTTCTTTAAAGTCACTCATCACTTCGGCACACCCCGAACCAGCGATACTGCAACCCGTCACTTCATTCCAATTAAGGCTCCAATGCGCATAACCCGATTCAAGATCTTCCGATAATTCAGTACCTTTTACAACCCACCCCGAAGGAGGGAATGTTTGGCTCTCAAAATCTTCGCTGAGTACAAGATTTTCAGCGGAAAAGGTTTCTGCACTGCCTAACAACAATGCACAGGCGAAAAACATACTTTTCATAGTTTCCATAGAATTAATTATCTTTTAATAACTTGGGTGGTATTGACTTGATCTCCCAATTGCATGGTTACAAAGTAAATACCCGACGATAACATCGAAACGTCTACACTTTCTACTTGCTCGGCAAAAAGCAGCTGTTTACCAGAAATATCGGTAACCACTACTTTGTCACACAGTTCATTCAAATAGAGCGTGGAAACGACAGGATTAGGATAAACCGTCAATCGATCACCATTTACGCCTTCGATTCCCGAACCATCAGTCACAACAAGAATAATTTCTTGTACAGTTGTCTTTGAACCATCTGAAACAGATAGTTTCATAATCACTTCTTGTTCTGCCCCCGGAATGCCGGTAATCGTACCGCCGTTAGTACCCGGAGTATGATTCAGCCAGAAGGGTTTGCCCTGCAAGGTCACCGTCAACGGATCTCCATCGGGATCGGCCACAGAATAGTTATAAGTCCATTTCTTCCCTACCGTTGCTGTTGTCTCAGGAACCGTAGTAAAGTAAGGAGCACTATTGTCACTATTGACATATTCAAAATTTTCGAAATAGAAATCATCGAAGAAAGTCACAAAACCATTCGACGGAGTATTATTACGAACAGCTATATAGATTTTCTGTCCAGCATATGCACTTAAATCCACATCAAACTCTGTCCACGATGTCTGACTATCGTTATTATTCTTGTGAGGAACTTGAACCGATGTAAATCCAGACAATGGAGTAAAGCTAGACACAGCGTTATCTGTCGTACTAACCAATACTGTCAAATAAGCCCACGGATGATAAGTGTTATCTCCATCATACGACTTAGCATAAAACCGGAACTTGGCATCATTTCGAGCCGTCATTTGGTCGCTGATAATCCAGTCTACGGCTTCTGTCCCATCGGCAGTCGCCATCGTCGCTAACAGTTGGTCTCCCGAACGAGGATAGATATTCCTCCAATCGGCTCCTTCTGGTTCCGGTTGTTGATTAATGACAATATAGGCATAAGCATTCCCAATATTCGGATAGTTTATCATAAGAGGTTGAACTGTCGCTTTATGATCGGCATCTACCGTTGTAAAGCCTTTGGGAGCCACAGAACCAAATTCATCATCTTCAAAACTAAAATAACGAGTGTACATGCCCAACGCATTACCCGAAACAGGCAACGTCACAGCAGGAGCATTGTCGAATGTAACAGTCATCTCGTCCTCTACAAGGGCATCTGTTTCACCGGCAGCGAACGTGATATTGAAATCTACGCTCTCACGACTGTCTAACACTAAATCCTTGTGCAACGAAGTAGAGAAATTCTTATTCTTAAATGACACATCGGTGATTTTCATTGTTTGCTCGCCATCGTTCAAAAGATTCAATGTCTTTGAGGTAACGGCTTTATTATAATTCACATCACCCGCATTCCAAGAAGTCACATTAATAACAGCTTTTCCTCCAACGGGAGCTTCTTCAACCAAAATATTATCCAAAGCACCTCCTGATCCGGTAAAATCTACTGCACTATAACGCCAACGGAAATTCACATTCTTACCTCTATAATCGGACAAAACGATTCGCTGACGAACCCATTTTTGACCTTCGGCCTGAGCGGAAGAAATATGGGCGAGTTCCTGCCATGTTCCATCGGATTTTATTTCGAAGTAAAGCGTATCTTTGTTAATCGTCATCGTCTCTTTTACCGATTTCGTCAATCCAGACGGAACGGCATTTCCCCAGTAGAAGCTAACCTGCATATCTTTATCGGCAGGAAGCACGAACATCGGTGTTTGAAGAATGCCTTGCTCGTTGGAGCCCCCAGCAGAAATATAAGCTGCATTTTTACCATCGTATGCATTATAATTAGATCTATCCCATGCTGTATATCCCTCTTTCTCGCTCTTCCAACCTAACGGAGGAAATACGTCACCTTCAAATCCCTCAGACCACGGGAATGTGTTCACGGTTTGGTCGGCAAGCGTCGTAAAACTCCACACCGAAGGATTTTGCGTCTCTCCCATATCGTTATAAGCAACTACTTTCCAATAGTAAGTAGTAGCATAGTCCAACACAGGAATCGTATAAGAGCAACCTTCTACCTCTGTACCCGGCACGACCGAAAAATCTGTGGTAGAAGTTCCAACATATACCTTATAGCCCTTAGCAAACTGTACTCCGTTCCATGACAATACAATATCTTCGTTAAATACATCGGTTGCTCCATTTTCAGGAGAAGGGGTAGTTGCAGCTCCCGGAACAGAAGTTCTACCATAGAACGGAGGTAAAACTACATCGTCCAAGAAAGTAGATGCATACTCGGGCACATCGTCCCAACCACCCGACAAATCGACATCGAGTACATATTTAAACATGATATAGCAATTATCGGATGCCGGGCTTCCCAAATCGAGCTTCATGTGCCACCATTGGTTGATAGAATCGCACGTAGCAACTTTCTCCCACGTTTCCTTGCCATTTTTTGAAAAATAGACTTCAAATTCGCTTTCAGGAGCAGGAGCATCATCTGCCGTCGGCTCCCAAACATTCGCATAGTCGAACTGCAACTCGTGAGTACCCGTCGAACAATCGAGACGAGGAGAAACCAAAGTCGGGTTATTCTCTGCAAAACTACAAGAAGCCGAATAGTCTCCCGACGTAGCATAAGTTCTGCTTGTGGTCCAACCTTTATCGGCAGTCCAACCTACGGGCGGGAACGTTCCACTCTCAAAACTTTCCAGATTGTATTCATCGGGTAAAATTATCTTTGTTCCTTCTAATACGATAGAGACGTCACCTCCGTTCGTATGGATAGTCATCGTAGCAGATTTACTACTCAACTCAGACGAGGGAGTATATTTCACATAAAACTCATACTCTACACTCGGTCTCAACGAAACTTCCGAGGGAATCATATTGGTTGAAAAGTCGGAACCTTCTAATCCAGAAATTCCACTTACCGTCAAATTGCCCACGCCCTTATTCCGCAATACAAATTTCTCCGACCATTTCCCTACTCCGATGTAGGTTCCATCGAATATATAAGAAGTGGGATTAACATCTGCAATAGGAGCATCGATCGCTTCGCCCGTTTCTACGACAACATTATCAACCCATATACTATTACCTTTACCAGCGCCGCTGACCAATAGACAATGTACAAAAGCTATTTTTACTGTCTTACCGGAATAAGCGCCTAAACTTATCTTGGAAGTGTTTGTAACCCATCCAGTCCAGGGAAAGGCAACCCCGCTATTTTCTACCATGCTTTGATCAAGGAAAGAGAAAACAGTTTTCCAACTTTTACCATCGTCTTCCGTGATACGCACTTGAAAATCATATTCGTTTTTAAATGCAGATGCCGAAGCTCCTTTCCACAGAAAACTCAAATTATAATTCGTCTCACTCAAAGTCAGAGATGGAGATACTATCCACTCTTCTTTCACAGGTTCAATAGGATCCCACTCACCACCGTTACAATAAAGACTCACTGAACCGGCACATACCGATTTGCTATTATCGACAGTCCAATGATTAATAGCCCCTTCTTGGGTGTCGTTAATTACAGTCCAACCTCCGGTCGGAAAGTTTGTCGTCGACCAACCTTCAAATCCCTCATTCAACAGAGATTCGGCACGCAATCCAAACACAAATAAGAAGAGTACAAAAACAAGCGTAATTTTCTTTGTCATTGTAAATAATTTATTAGGTTCATTATAAAATTTACATTACATGCAACAGACAGAAATGTTATAACTATTAATT
>NZ_JAIJHU010000066.1:0-14393 GCF_022723415.1 Barnesiella sp.
TACCATACCGTTGCCGCACATCACGTCGAATGTCAACGGGAACGATGCTCCATACCACGAGATGACTGCCCGATAGTTACCCGCCGTCGCTCCGTCGATGCCCTCGAAGGTCGACAGAGCCAATTCGTCTGACTGATCCATCGGTGGCTCCTTCGTCAGGAAGTCCTCGCAGGAAGAAAGAGCCAACGCTAAAACTGCTATCGATAAAATTATTTTTTTCATTGTAACAATTCTTTTTTAATTGATTAGAAAGTAATATCCACACCCACGATCATCGAACGGGTCATCGGGTAACTGATGATGGTAGCACCCGAGGTTCCGTGTTCGGGATCCCAGTAGTTCATGTTGTGGAACGTATAGAGGTTCAATGCGCTGGCATAGATGCGAACACCGCTCATCAATGCCTTTTTGGTCCATTTCGAAGGCAAGCTGTATGCCAGCGTAATATCCTTGATACGCAAGTAGCTGCCATCTTCGAGATAACGGGTAGAAATAGCAGAGCTGTTGCTCGAATTGTTGTAAACCGGTTTCGGCAATACATTGGTGTCGCCCGGTTTCTTCCAATAATTCATGGCGCCTTTCCAAATGTTCGAATCGCCGTAAGAGCCGTCTGCTTCGAACAACGAACGGTCTTGGTTCAACACCTTGTTACCATAGCGGGCTTCGAGCTGAATACCCAACGATATACCTTTCCAAGAAAGCTCGGTATTGAAACCGCCCGTCCACAGAGGTTCGGGAGAACCGGCATTGATACGGCGAGCCTCTCCGTAATTCTCGGTCAACAGCCCCTCTTCGTTACGCCACAAAGCGTTACCGTTCTGAGGATTCACCCCGGCATAGTCATACAACCAATAGGTATAAAGCTGTTCGCCCTTGACATAACGCAAAGTCGTTCCTATAAAATCTTGACCCGGAGCAAGTTCGAGCACTTTCGAACGGTTGGCTGCAAAGTTCACGCCGGCTGTCCATTTGAAGTCGTTGGTATTGAAAATCTCGGCATCCAACTGAACCTCCACACCGCTGTTGCGAATCTTACCTACGTTCTGGGCTTGCGAAGCAAAACCGGTCGTATAAGGCAGAGGAGCTGCGATCAACATATCTTCGGTACGACGGGTGTACCAGTCGATAGAACCGTTCAAACGGTCGAACAGACGGAAGTCGATACCGATATTGTGAGTTTTGTTGGTCTCCCAAGTCAATTTGCGGTTCTGCAACTGAGAAGGCAACTGACCGGTAATACCGTTGTACACGATGTCGGAGTACAAACCGTAGTGTGCATAGGCTGCAATATTGTCGTTACCGTTCACACCATAGCTGTAACGCAATTTCAATTGATTAAGTACCGATTTGATATCCTGCATGAAATCTTCGTTGTGAATATTCCACGAAGCGCTGGCAGCCCAGAAAGTACCCCAACGTCTGTCGGGACCGAACTTGGAGCTACCGTCCGTACGAATAGAACCTTTTACATAATAACGGCCTTTGTAATTGTATTCGGCTACACCGAAGAAAGAAACCATCGCCATTTCGGTAAGACCGTCACCCACTCGTTGGTCTTCTACCGAAACACCCACAGAGTGGTAAGGACGTTGTTGATTCACATGATAAGATATACCTTGCAAGAAAGAAGATTCATACGTATTGGCTTCCTGACCGATCAACACATTCAACGAATGGTCGTCGTTGAACAGGTCGTCATAAGTGATCGTATTCGAAGTAGTCAATATGCGATATTGGCTCTCGGCCGTGTTCAAAGAAGCGCCATAAGAAGCCGTGTTCACGAAAGCCGGACTGTAAGCGCGGCTGGTAGTCGTGGCATACTCGATAGAGTTGTTGGTACGGAACGTCAGTTGCTTGATCGGTTTCCATTCCAAATAAACGGTTCCGTTGAATTTATACTGCTTGTCGTATTTGTCTTGTTCGCGAATAGCGGCGATCGGGTTCACGTTGAACACGAAAGGCAAATCGAAGTTGTAGCTTCCGTCCTCGTTGTAAGCGTTCATGGTCGGAGCCAAAGCCATACCCGAATAGAAGGGATTCGTAGGAGCCAAACCGCTATCGCCCAACAAACTATTTTGCACATCGGAAACCTTCATATAACCGCCATGCAGACGAGTTCCCATTTTCAACCATTTGTTCAACTCGGTATCGAGGTTCGCGCGAATCTGCATCTTCTCGAAACCTACGGTCGGCACGATACCGTTCGTTTTATTATAAGACAATGAAGTATAGTAAGTAGTCTTGCCCGCACCGCCCGAAGCGATCAGCTCATACTCTTGCAAGCTGCCGTTACGCGTCAACTCTTTCATCCAGTTGGTCGCGCGTCTGCCGGCCATAGCCTGCGGGAAATAATACTCCGACGAAGGATCATCGGGATTATACCCAGCATTGATACGGGCATCGCGTTGATATTGTACATATTCTTCGAGATTGGCCATACCGAAGTCATTGTCATTGGCAAGCGTGGACACACCGTAGCGGGCACGAGCGGTAATCTTGGATTTCCCGGCTTCTCCCGACTTGGTGGTAATCAAAATCACACCATTGGCAGCACGCGAACCATAGATAGAAGCGGCTGCGGCATCCTTCAACACCGTCACCGAAGCAATATCGCTGGCGTTGATCAAGGCAATAGCGTTCATACTGTTGGAAAGTCCGCCTACATCACCGCTTTCTACGGGAATACCGTCAACTACATACAAAGGGTCGTTACCGGCTCCGATAGAACTGGTTCCGCGGACCCGAATCGTAGCCACAGATCCCGGTTGCCCGTTGCTCGACGAAACCGACACACCGGCCATTTTACCGGAAAGCATCTTGTCCACCGAAGTCTCGGGGATAGAAGCCAGATCATCACCATCGACAGTCGCGATAGAACCGGTTTTGGCCTCCTTCCGTATCGTCTGGTAACCTACCACCACGACATCGTCGAGAGTATGATCGGCAGAATTCAATTTAACGACCATACCATTACGCGCAAAAACCTCCTGTTTTTCCATACCGATGTAGGAAATAACCAAAGTTCTCGATGCCCCGGCAGGGATCTTGATTGTAAACTTACCGTCCGTGTCGGTAATAGTAGAAGCATTCGCGCCCTTCACCAAGATAGACGCACCGATAACCGGCTCGTCATTCTCTGCCGACAACACCGTACCGGAGATACTCGTTTGAGCCACCGCCAACGAAATGCCAGCCAACAGAGCGCACAATAACAATGTTAATTTTCTCATACGACTGAAATTAAATTTAAATAAACTATTATCTCTTCTTTTTTTTCACATTACACTCACTCGACAATCCTTGTCAAGTTTTTTTTTCATTACACACTACTAACTCTAAAACTTTTCTTTCCTTTTTTAACCTTATTATATATATAAAACTTAATAAAAATAGCGAATCTCTATGCTCAAATCAACTTCTCATAGAAGTATTCAGCATGCAAAGATAACAAAAAAACATCAATATAAAAATCAAATTGAAAGAAAACATACCTTTCGGGCTTTCTTTTTGATAAAACCCATTCTCTTTTTTCAGAGATTCATAAATATGCATTTTTCACAACAAGACTAACTTATTAAGAAACAATATAATAGATAATTCTTAATTTAATTATAAAATAAGAATAGAAACAAGGAGAATTGCCTGTTAATAAAATATAAAATAAGACACGCATTAATCGTATTATCGCCAAATAGAGCTAATCTTATCAAAATTTTAACTCAATTCGTTTATTCAATTAACATTCGATACTTCTCCCCCTCCTCCCCTGTGTTTTGCGCAGCAAAATATAGGGGAGGTGTCCGCAAGGACGGAGGGGTTGAAAAAACAAAGGGGTTGAAAAAACAGCGACAGTAACAAAATCAAATCTCACACTCCCCCTGCCGTGTCACGCAGCAATATAGAGGGAGAAGGTGAGAATGTTTTATATTGTTATATAGAAAACACATCGAACTGTAAAGAAAGACATGTATCACACTCCTCCCCTGTGTTTTGTACAGCAAAATATAGGGGAGGTGTCCGAAGGACGGAGGGGTTAATAAAACAAAGGGGTTGAAAAAAACATCGGCAGCAACAAACCGGGTATCACACTCTCCCCCTGTGTTTTGCGCAGCAAAAATATAGGGGGAGTGCCCGCAGGGCGAGGGGGTTAAAACAACAGAGAAGTTAAAAAAAATTACACAAACAGAAAAAACAAATGACTCCAATTAAACACTTTGACCAGAAGCCTTTAATCTCCGAACAGTCTCTTTCAACAGCTCTATCACAGCCGGCTGATTCTCGAAAATCGCTCGATTTTCAATCCTCAATACGGTTATCCCTCGTGCAGATAACCTGTTATCCCGGCTCCCGTCTCTAAGACTCCCTTCGATTGTATAATGGCCTTGCCCGTCCAATTCTATTCCCAACTTCAATTCGGGACAGTAAAAATCCAATATATATTCACCCACCGAAAATTGCCGGCGGAATCTCGCGCCATCGATTTGCCGGTTTTTCAACATCAGCCAAAGAGTCGCTTCGTATTTTGTCCCATTGGAACGAAGCTCTTTCCGCTGGACCTCTTTCTCCTTTCTGTTGAAACTTCGTTTCATAACTCATTTAGAATGATTTACAAATATAATTTCCTAGAATGGTAAATCCAACTACTTCCCCTCTTATTTTTTCAAAGCTCCTCTATAATATTTATTTACCTCTACCGATATTTCTACCCCCTACAAATAAAAATTACCTTGTAATATTTCTCAACCCCTCTCCTCCGGAACTGCCGTTCCTTCGGTCTCTCCCCTATATTTCCCTACGCAAAACACAGGGGCGGTGTCCGAAGGACGGAGGGGTTAATAAAACAGAGGGGGTTAGAATACAAGCAAGAGCACAATCCCCGATTCCGCCTTTATCGGGCGGTGAAGACGCAAGGAAGACGGAGGGAAAAGGGCGAGGACTGTCCGAGCGAAGCGAGTTCCGCAGACCCCGACGGCGACCGTAGCGACGAGCCAAAAGCCCGATAACCGCGGCGGCGCTTCTTGGTTCGTTCTTCTCGCTGCTGAGAAGAATGAACAAATAACGTAAATTAGTGTAACAAGGACTTTCTTTGGCTGGGAAAGAAAGTCCTTTGTATCCCCCTACCCAACCTCACCGAGCAGAAAAAAAACAGCCCCATTCCGAAAACACAAGCGCATAAAAAGGGAGTTGAAAAATAGAAGAAAATAGACAAAATCGCCCCATTAGTATAAATCTGAGAAAAAAAAGAACCGTTCATGCATGCATACACATTCTCTTTTGTACTTTTGTCTAAAATTTTAAGTTGTGAATCTTATCATCGATCAAGGAAACTCGATAACCAAAATGGCACTCTTTCGGGCAGGACGATTGCAAAATGTCTATTTCTACCCGAAATGGGACTCAACGACCGTTATCGACTTCTTGGACGCTCACGAAGTCGATGCCGCCATATTCTCGACAGTCACCGAGTACGATCCCCAAGCCATAGCGATACTGCGACAGCGACTACCCTACTTTTTAAAATTCGACCATTCATCGGAACTCCCCATTAAAATAGGATATGCCACCCCCGAAACATTAGGTCTGGACAGAATCGCCGCAGTAGTGGGAGCCGTCATGCAATGCCCCGACAAAGCAGTGCTCATCGTCGATGCAGGCACATGCGTCACCTACGATCTACTCACCGCCGATGGCACGTTTGCCGGCGGAAACATAGCACCGGGCATCCGATTGAGATTACGGGCCATGCACGAACACACGGGAAAACTCCCCCTCATCGACGATGCAGGAGAGACACCCGAAATAGGATTCAGCACCGAAACCGCCATGCGGGCAGGAGCTGTGCTCGGCATCGCTTATGAAATAGAAGGATATATAGCCCGGTTAAACAAGGTTTATCCCGACCTTTTCGTTTTTTTAACAGGGGGAGATGCCTTAAAATTGGCTGCAAAAATAAAAAGTCGCATCTTTGTGGACGAAAACTTGGTACTAACCGGCTTAAACAGAATCTTACAAGAAAATGCTAAAATATAAAATTCTCTTTATCTGCTTGTCGATAGGGCTCGTCGCCTTTGCCCAAAACGGGACAAGCTCGCCCTATTCCAGATTCGGATATGGTATTTTGGGTGACAACGCCATAGGCGCTCAACGAGCTATGGGTGGCGTAGGATATGCCTTGCACAACAATCGGCAAATCAATGTGATGAACCCGGCTTCCTATGCAAGCATGGATTCGCTCACTTTTCTTTTCGATATAGGACTCACCTATCAAAATACAATCACCAGAGAAGGCTCGCTAAAAGAAAACAGCCAAAGCGGGTCGCTCGACTACATCGTCATGCAGTTTCCATTGGGACGGTACATGGCCGGTAGCGTGGGACTCCTGCCCTATTCCAATGTAGGCTACTCTTTCATAAACAGCATAGACAACGGCTCGGATAGCCGGTCGGGCGATGGCAACATCTCACAAGCCTATGTGGGAGTAAGCGGTAGACCCTTCAAAGGATTCTCGATAGGAGCCAACATCAGCTACCTCTTCGGGAACCTCACCAATACCAGCACCGGAATACCGAATGACGGCAGCAGCGGCATGTTCGAAACCATGCTCAAAGTACGCGACTACCATTTATCGTTCGGAGCCCAATACGCCATAGAATGGAACAAAAAGCATACCATCACGCTCGGTGCGGTTTATTCCCCCGGGAAAGCCCTATTGGGTAGAGCATACCGCAGTACCTACGATGTAAGCTCCAACACGGCGACCACCGCCGATACCCTGAAAATGAAAAATAATTATTCATTGGCCTCGACATACGGCGGCGGTATCAGTTACAACTACGACAAACGCCTTACCATAGCGGCCGACGTAACCTATCAGAATTGGGCCGACGCCAAATTTACGAATCTCACCGCCGGACAGTTACAATCCTCCAAAGGACAATTCAATAACCGATTAAAAATAGCATTGGGAGCCGAATTCCGTCCGAAAAACATGGGAGGAAACTATTTCGAACACGTCAACTACCGGGCAGGTATCTTCTACAATCGCTCTTATCTGAAAATAAACGGAAACGATATGGACGAAATCGGAGCCACTTGCGGTTTCGGTTTTCCCCTTGCCACAGACAAATCGGTAGTCAACGTATCGTTCGAGTACATCAATCGCCAATGCACCCCTGTTAAACTCATTACCGAAGACCATTTCAGAATATCGGTAAGCCTCACTTTTAACGAAATGTGGTTCTGGCAACGCAAGTTCGAATAAAATTCTACTACCCATAAAAACGACGAAGCGATTGCGTCAAAACTAAATGACCGTTCTGAAAAGTCACAGATTGTAACCGCTAAACCCCAAAGAGCCGTATCAAAACTCTGTTTCGAGTAATGATACGGCTCTTCCTTCGTAAAATTGTTTTTACCTCCTTCTTACCTTTTTAGGCTGCCCGAATTTTCATCTAATCTCTCCCCCTGTTCATCTGGACTACCCCAAAAACTGAAATACAAAAAACTATTATCCTCCTCCCCTGCCGTGTCCCGTAGCATTTCGGAGCATCTCAGTTATCATTTTATCGGAGATATTTTAAAACTCCTCCCCTGTGTTTTGCATCGCAAAATATAGGGGAGGTGGCACGCAGTGACGGAGGGGTTAAAAAACAGTATAGCAACGTTATTGTAAGATTTCTACACTCCTCCCCTGCCGTGCCCCGTAGCATTGCGGGGTGTCACGTATAAAATCGGAGCAGAAGCGAAAGGAAAATACATCTCACCCTCCTCCTCTGTGTTTTGCGCAGCAAAATATAGGGGAGGTGTCCGAAGGACGGAGGGGTTAGAAAACATCGGCAGTAACAAATCAGGTATCACCCTCTCCCCTGCCGTGTCCCGTGGCATTACGGGGTGTTTCCGTTAGGGAATATAGGGGGAGTGCCCGCAGGGCGAGGGGGTTAAACCCTACAATCAAAAACTCTTATGGAATCTTACAACTATTTTCCTAAAAGAGGAGAAATATATTCAAGAACCTTTTGCAAATGATCGACCTTACTCCACTTGATCTTATTCGCTTTAAGAAATACATTGAACTCTTTTCTGCTTGATTCGGGCAAGAGCTTCGAAACAGATTTTTTATTCGCATTGACAATTTCACCACCGACAATGAAACACAACCGAGTAGACACCGGTAATGTCTGCCCGTTTTCACGCTCCACGCGAATCATATCGTAATTGAGATTGGCGATACCGCCGAGTTGCAAACTCGACAAATTATCGACCGCCGAAGTAGACGACGATGTACCATAAGCCCCCGTCCCTTGTAGCAAACGGTCGAAATCGCCCGTCGTCCTACGACCGAGAATCGCTTGCGGTGTCTCGCCCAATACCTCGATAAAAAAATTCTCGCAACGTACGAATTCGGTACTGTCGGCAAAAACAACCCGACCGATATCGTTTTGATTATCGGGACAGTATATCTGCGAACCATTCAAATAGTGCAAATCGTTACGCAATAAATGAATGTTTACTTTCGCCTCCCCTTTATTCCCCGATTTGGAATAAATAGAAGCCTCCATAAAATCATCGAATAAATACGGCCACATAGTTGTAGGCTCTCCCGCCCGAAGCCCAAGAGAGGTAATCACCCCCAGTAATCCGGCAAATAACAATCTTTTCATAAGAATAAATTTATAAACATTCAAAATTAAATTTGTCAAAAACGACTACAAGTTAGTAATTTTATGTTATTTTTGCTCCTAAGAATAGGAATATTTTGCAAACACAATCACACAAATACTTAACAATATGAAAATCAAACATCTATTGTGCTTTATCGCGCTATGTCTGTTTTTTACTCCGGGTAAAGCCCAACAACTTAGCGTAATGACTCTACGTAATGGAGCAACGGTTTACATTTGGGAAGACAAAAGTAAACCCGATGTATTCGGTATGATCGCTTTCAAAGTAGGCTCGGTCGACGATCCCGAACAATACACCGGACTGGCTCATTACTTGGAGCATGTCATGTTCAAAGGGACCCAAACCATCGATGCACTGGATTGGGAAAAAGAGAAACCCATCTATGAAAAAATTATCGCCAAGTATGACGAACGAGCAGCATTAAGCGACCCCGCTGCCCGCGAAGCCATAGACAAGGAAATTAACGACCTGACCCGTGAAGCAGCCCAATATGCCGCAGGAAATGAATTTTCCCTTTTGGTAGACCACATGGGAGGACAAGGACTAAACGCCAGCACAGGCTACGACCAAACGGAATACCACAATTCTTTCCCGCCTTCGCAACTCGAAAAATGGCTCGAAATCTATTCCGAACGTCTTATAGACCCCGTATTCCGGGGCTTCCAGACCGAATTGGAAGCCGTATACGAAGAGTACAACATGTATAACGACGACCGCGGATCGAGAATGAGAGAGTTCATCTATGAACAAGCATTCGGAGATCACCCATACGCCCGTCCCATTATCGGTCTCCCCGAACACTTGAAAAATCCCCAATTAAGTAAACTGATCGATTTCTATAATACATGGTATGGCCCTCAGAATATGTCTATCATTCTGGTAGGTAACATCGACGCCAAAGAGGCTATACCGATGATTCGCGATAAATTCGAAAGAGTTCCCCGCCGAGCCGAGATACATCGGGAAAAGAAACCCGTCCGCCAATTCAAAGGTCGCACGGAAAAGAGCGCGAAAATTTTCTATTATCCTATGCTGGCCCTCATTTACAATGGAGTTCCTTCGAACGACAAAGAAGAAATCGCATTGGACATCTGCTGCGAACTTCTCTCCAACTCACAAAAAACCGGTATCCTCGACAAGCTGCAACTCGACGGCGACATCATGAGCGTAGGCGCATCTCAAAATGCCATGCGAGATGCAGGGATTCTCATGATCAATGCCATTCCCTCTTTCGATGCGAACCAAAATCGTTGGGACAGTCACAAATCGGTAGAAAAAATCGTATTATCCTCATTGCGTCAACTGCAAAACGGGGAGTTCGACGAAGCGACTCTCGAAGCTATCAAACAAAACATGATACGCGAATACGACCTGCAAATGGAATCGAACGAAATGAAAGCCTATATCTTAGCCTCTCTTTTCAATACGGGAGCCGATCCGTCGGATATCGTCAACTTCAAAGAAAAAGTCAAAGCTGTCACCATCGACGAGGTGAAAGCCGTAGCAAAAAAATACTTTAACGACAATTACCTCGCTTTGAATATTCAAGAAGCGAAAAACCTCGACAGCAAAGGACAAAAACTGAAAAAGCCCGATTACAAACCCATCGAGACGAAAAAAGGAGCCAAATCGGAATATGCTAAATGGGTAGAAAGTATACCGGTCAACATGCCCGAAGTAAAATACTGCGACTTCAACTCTATCCAACAAAAGCAACTCAACACTCGCAGCAAACTGTTCTACAATCTCAACCCCGAGAACGACGTATTCACGATGACTTTGAAATACGGCATCGGAACGAAAAAGATGCCTAAACTCGAATATGCCGTCGCCCTGATGAACAACGCAGGTATGCTGCCCGATATCGAACCGTTGGCATTCAAACGGGCTATGGGCGAATTAAATGCAAATTGCACATACGCTGTGGACGACAACTACATGTATGTCATGATGAGCGGATACGAAAAAGATTTGGTAAAAGCCTGCCAGCTTCTTTCCAAACAAATCCTTTTCCCCAAACTCGACGACAAGCAGTTGCAAAGCCTCATCGGTAGCGCGTTCGGCTCTCGCCAGATGGAAAAAAGCAGTATCGGGACATTGGAAAGTGCCCTCACGTCATATGTATTATACAAGGATAGTTCAGACTACCTGCAACGCATCCCCACTCGCGATTTAATAGACCTTTCGATTACAGATCTGACGACTCAATTCCAAGCCGCCACGAATTACGAATGTGAAATCTATTACGTAGGTACGGCGCCGTTCGACGATGTATATCAAGTATTGAGCCAAAACTTGCCGTTGAAAGCGCAAGAAATGCCCTCTACCTCTCCCGAGTTACGTCCTCGACAACAATATACCGAAAATACGATTTTCTTCCTGCCCAACAGCAAAGCGACTCAAAGTAAAATATACTTCTTTATAGAAGGAAAACCATTTGATGTAAAAGACGATATATTCATCGAAGCCTTTTCAAGCTACTTTGGAGCTGGATTCGGAAGCCTCGTCGTAGATGAAATTCGCGAAAAACGAGCTATGGCATATACCTCCTACGGTATCGTGGGGACCCCCTCCGTTGCCGGTCGAAACACGCTATTTCAAGGATTTGTCGGCACTCAGGGAGACAAAACGCTCGACGCTATCGAAATTTACATGAATTTGTTGAAAGATATGCCGTCCACACCCGAACGTTTCGACGTAGTAAAAACCAATATCAAAGAATCTATCCTCAGTGCGAAACCGGGATTCCGTTCTGCAAGTGCCGTATATGAGGCATGGAAACGAATGGGCTATACACAAGATCCGGCCATCGACAAAATGAAAAAGATCGAAACGCTCAAATTCGAGGACATCATCGATTTCTACAACGAAAACATCAAGGGAAAACCGGTTGTTATCGCCATCGTAGGAAATCCGAAAGATTTCGATACTAAGGCTCTCGAAAAATACGGAAAAGTAGTCAAAGTTTCCGAATCGAAACTATTCTCCGATAGCTTCTGATAAGTCAACGAGCAAAGAAAATAAAATCTTAAAAAGCGAGGGTCTCGAAATGCCATTCGAGACCCTCGCTTTTTAGCCATAACGCACCCGCCAATCCCACTCGCTATTCTTAGAAGCTGTTTTAAATTTATTCCGAGACAGATTGAGACCTATGTTGAAACAGATTGGAGTCCGAGATAGGCAGTCAATAGCGGGCTATTGACAAAAATCAAGGGATTCAAGATGCCAGACAGGGGCGCAATATGGCCGGAACATACCTGCTTGAAATGATAATATTATTTCTCTATAAATTTAAAACAGCTTCTTAAATAAACCTAAGAATCTGTTTAATGTTCCTTTTAAACCGATAATAATCGCCCATCGATTGTTCTTAAAAAAACAACCTCTATAATGAAAGTAAATATGAACATAATGAAAAAAAGTATGACAGGAGCATTTTTAGCGTTGGCAGCCGTTTCAACCGGGAACATAGAGCCTATGGAAGCCTGTACACGCGCCGTGTATATCGGCCCCGAACAAATGGTAATAACAGGCCGTACGATGGACTGGAAAGAAGACATTATGTCGAACATCTACGTCTTTCCTCGTGGAATGAAACGAGCCGGATACAACAAGGGCGAAACCGTGAATTGGACCTCTAAATACGGAAGTGTAATTGCGACAGGATACGACATAGGAACCTGTGACGGAATAAACGAAAAAGGATTGGTGGCAAGCCTGCTATTTTTGCCCGAGTCCGTCTATTCACTGCCGGGCGATACCCGTCCGGTAATGGGAATCAGTATATGGACCCAATATGTACTCGACAATTTTGCAACTGTGCACGAAGCTGTCGAAGAACTGAAAAAAGAAATCTTCCGCATAGACGCTCCACGCATGCCGAACAATGGACCCGAATCTACCCTGCACTTAGCAATTACCGACGAAACCGGAAATACGGCAATCTTGGAATATCTCGACGGGAAACTGAATATTCACGAAGGAAAAGAATATAGAGTGATGACAAACTCGCCTCGGTATGAAGAACAATTAGCCATTAACCGCTATTGGGAAGAAATCGGAGGACTGGTAATGTTACCGGGAACAAACCGGGCGAGCGACCGTTTTGTACGGGCTTCTTTCTACATAAAAGCAATACCCCAAACGTCCGATGCCAAAATCGCAGTACCCAGTGTATTGAGTGTCATGCGCAATGTATCGGTTCCCTTAGGTATAAATACACCCGACAAACCGCACATCTCCTCTACCCGTTGGAGGTCAATCTCCGATCAAAAGAACAAAGTATATTACTTCGAATCGACACTTACCCCCAATTTATTTTGGCTCGACTTGAAGAAAATAGATTTCAGTCCGTCGGCAAAAGTGAAAAAACTCCCGCTATCGAACGGAGAAATTTATGCAGGCGATGCTATAAAAGATTTACGAGACAGCAAACCTTTCGATTTTCTGTTTCAAACCCCGGTGATGTAATTCACCGGGCATTCCACATCATAGACATGAAACACAGCATAATAAATTGTACAAACACTTTAAGACAGACTTCCGAAATTTACGGGACGAATCAAACACTAAACACGACGCTCCATTTGTCCGAAGAAAAATTTTTCGTACTTTTACCCGAAAATCTGTGACTTCAATCTCGTTCCGATGAAACTGGACAAAAACAAAGTATTCTCATTCATTCGTAACCGGATCTCCGTCGGGAAATTATTTCTTGCCATATTCATTATTTTCATCATCTTCATCGATGAAAACAGCTGTATACAACGCATAAAATACGATGCCGAAATCAACGACCTGCGTAAACAAATAGCGGCACAAAACGATACGACCGAATACTACAACCGTAGAATAGAAGAATTGAAAACCGACAAAAATATCATTGAACAAGTCGCGCGCGAACAATATCTTATGAGTAAACCCAACGAAGACATCTATCTCATCGAAAATAAAAAATAACACTATAACACATACGATAAATATGAACCAGCAAACACGCAATATATTATTCATGGTATCCTCCATTGCCGTCATTATAGGGGCAGCTATGCCCTTGTTCATGCTCAAAATGCCGTGGGTTCCATACATTTATGCTTTCGGAGCCGCAGGCATGGCCGTTTGCAGACTCACATTCCGTTACAAAGGGAAAAATTTCCGGTTAAAAAGACTCTACCACATCGAAACATTCTCATCTCTCTTTTTGGTAGCCTCTTCATATTTCATGTTCAAAGAAGACCCCGATTGGATTATGTTGCTTACTGTCGCTGCTGTCCTACAATTATATACATCGATTCTCATTCCGCGAGTATCAAAGAAAGAAGAAAAATAAGCTACTCCCAACCACCTCCCTTGCCATGCCCGTAGCATTGCGGGGTGTGGCATATAAAATCAGAGCAGAAGCGAAAGGGAAATACATCTCACCCTCTCCCCTGCCGTGCCCCGTAGCCTTACGGGGTGTTTTGCATCGTAAAATATAGGGAGAGTGCCCGCAGGGCGAAGGGGTTAAAACAGAAACAGTAGAACGAATTTATTGAATCTGCAATGAGCGGAGGGTTACTCTCACCCTCCTCCTCTGTGTTTTGCAACGCAAAATATAGGGGAGGTGTCCGAAGGACGGAGGGGTTAAAAATACCCTCAGTGAAAGTAATAGAGGAGGGTTAGAATACAAGCAAGCCCCCGATAACTGCGGCGGCGCTTCTTGGTTCGTTCTT